>NZ_JBEPKA010000016.1:0-78340 GCF_040496015.1 Agromyces litoreus | reverse complement strand
CTCGTGCTGCTGCGGTTCCTGCTGCGGTCGCTCGGCACCGGCCGGCTCCTCATGGTGCTCACCTACCGGACCGACGACGTCACGCGCGGCCACCCGCTGCGCGGATTCCTCACCGAGGCCGAGCGCGATCGCTGGGTCGAGCGGCGCGAGCTCGGTCGGCTGAACGACGCCGAGGTCCGTGCCCTCGTCAGCGCCCTCGTCGAGGACGAGTCGCCGAGCGACCGGGCGCTCGACGCGGTCGCGCGCCGCAGCGACGGCGTGCCGTTCTTCGTCGAGGAGCTCGTCGGCATCGACGGCTGCCGTGACGAGGGATTCGTGCCCGACACCCTGCGCGACCTCCTGCTCGCCCGCTACGAGCGGCTCTCCGAGCCGACGCAGGAACTGCTGCGCCTGCTCTCCACGGGCGGCGTCCGCGTTCCGCACGCGCTGCTGTCGGAGGTGCACCGGGGCGGTGAGGAGCAACTCGAGGCCGCCGCTCGCGAGAGCGTGCTCTACGGCGTGCTCGTGATCGACGGCGACGACTACGCCTTCCGTCACGCGCTCGTCCGCGAGGCGATCCTCGAAGACCTCCTGCCGGGCGAACGCGCCAGGTACCACGCGCGGTACGCCGAGGCGTACGAGCGGCAGGCCGAGGCCGGGGGCCGTCGGCTCGCGGCCGAGATCTCGTACCACTGGCTGGGCGCGCGCGATCCGGTCCGCGCGTTCCCCGCGACGATCCAGGCGATGCGCGAGGCGCGGGCCGCGGTGGCCTACGCGAGTTCCGCCCAGCTCGGCGAGCGCGCCCTCGAGCTGTGGGACACCGTGACCGACGCCGATCGCATCGCCGGCATGAGCAAGCTCGAGCTCATGGGCCGGACCGCGGCGCAGCTGCGGCACGCGGGCGAGGGCGAGCGGAGCCTCGCGCTCGTGAAGGCGGCGCTCGCCGAGTGCCCCCGCGACGACCCGCAGTACGCGAGGCTGCTGCGCGACAAGGCGCTCTACCTCGCCAACGTCGGGCGCGACGGCTCCATCCCGCTCCTGCGCGAGGCCCTCGCGGTCCTGCCCGAGGAGGGCGCCGACGAGCTGCGCGCCACGGTGCTGACCGGCCTCGCCGGGCGACTGATGATCGACGGTCGCCTCGACGACGCGGTCACGACCGCGGATGACGCGTACGAGCTCGCCTCGGCGATCGGGTCCGCGCGATACGCGTCGGTGGCGATGAACATCAGCGCCGTCAGCCGGGCCGCGCGCGGCGAGGTCGATCGCGCGCTCGCCGACATCGAGCGTGCGCGGGAGCTCGCCGCGGGCGACGGCGCCGCGCTGCTGCGGTACTGGGTCAACGCGTCCGACCTCCGTCACCTCGTGGGCGACCACCAGGAGGCCGTGCGCCTGGCCGAGGAGGGGATGTCGCGAGCGCGGGCGCAGGGTGTCGAGCGCAGCTCGGGCGTCATCCTCGCGTCGAATGCGGTCGATCCGCTGTTCGCGCTCGGGGAGTGGGATCGTGCCGACGCCATCATCGAGCGAGCGCTGGCCCTCGACCCGCCGGGACCGTTCCGCATCTACCTCCAGCGCGCGAAGCTGTGGGCCCTCGTCTGGCGCGGCGACGCGACGCGCGCCGCCGAGCTGCTGCGGCAGTACCGGCCGGCCATGGCACCGGTGATGCAGGTCGAGATGCAGACCCGCCTGAGCGTCGGTCGCGTCGCCGTCGAGATCGCGCTCGCGAACGGCGACCTCGCGCAGGCGTGGCACGACGGGCGCGGCGTGCTCGACGAGCCGGTGCTTCCGCTCGCCGGCTACGCGGAACCGTTGCTCTGGGCACTCGCGCGCGTCATCGCCGCGGTCCGCGCCGATCCGGCGAGCGTTCCGGAGGAGTTGGCCGCGGCGGTCGCCGCGGGTGAGCCCGCCCTGCGTCGCGTGCTCGACGGGCTCTCGTTCTGGCCGACCCATCCGCTCTGGAGCACGCTCGTCGAGGCGGAGCTCGATCCGACCACCGACGCCTGGAGCGCCGCGGTGGCGGCGGCCTCGGCCGAGACCGCGCCGCGGTTCCTCCGCCCGTACGCGCTGCTGCGGCTCGGCGAGGCGCAGCTCGCGGCCGGTGACCGGCTCGCGGCGCACGAGGCGCTGCAGGCCGCACTCGACGGGGCGATCGACGGCGGCGTGACGGCGGTGCAGTCCCGGGCCGCCCGGGTCGCGATGCACGCCGGACTCGCGCTCGACGGAGTCGGCCGCCTGGATGCCGAGCGGGGTGCCGCGGGCATCGCGGGAGCCGATCGCGCGTCCGACGCGCTGGCCGGGCTCACGGCGCGCGAGCGGCAGGTGCTCGACCTGATCGCCGAGGGACTGAGCAACCGGCAGATCGGCGAGCGGCTCTACATCAGCGGCAAGACCGCGAGCGTGCACGTGTCCGCGATCCTGCGCAAGCTGGGAGCGTCCAGTCGAACCGAGGCCGTCTACCTCGCCCGCGCCTCGCACTGAGTGCCGGCTGGGGATTCCGCGTGACTCCGCCCCGGCGCTCGATCGGCGGCGCTAGCGTGGAGGGATCGACCCGAGGGAGCCCCGACGCATGACCGAGCTGGAGACGATCCCGTTCACGACCATGGCCGGCGAGACGCGCACGCTCGGCGACTGGGGCGGGCAGGTGCGCCTCGTCGTGAACGTGGCGTCGCGGTGCGGGCTCTCGCCGCAGTACGAGCAGCTCGAGCAGTTGCAGCGCACCTACGGCGACCGCGGCTTCACGGTGCTCGGGTTCCCCAGCAACCAGTTCCTGCAGGAGCTGTCCTCGAACGAGGCCGTGAGCGAGTACTGCTCGACCACGTGGGGCATCACCTTCCCGATCCTCGACCGGGTGCGCGTGAACGGCCGCAACGAGCACCCCCTGTACGCCGAGCTCAAGCGCACGCCCGACCAGTCGGGCAGGGCCGGCCGCGTCGCCTGGAACTTCGAGAAGTTCCTGGTGCTGCCCTCCGGCGAGGTCCGGCGGTTCCGGCCCACGGTGGAGCCCGACGACCCCGCGATCGTCGAGGCCATCGAGTCGTCGCTGCCCGAGGACGCGCCGGCCGGGGTCGGGGACGACGAGCGCGACCACGCGGACGCCTCGTAGGCCGGACTCGCCGTGGGCGCAGGGAACGGGAACGACGCGGACGACGGGTCCGCCGCGCCCATCGCACCGGATGAGCGGCTCTTCGAGCCCGGCGCGTTCGAGTTCTACGCCGAGCTCGCCGAGCACAACACCCGCGAGTGGTGGCAGGCGCACCGCGCCGACTACGAACGACTGGTGCGCGTGCCGCTCGAGCGGCTGGCCGCGGTCGCCGAGCCGCGATACGGCCGCGCGAAGGTGTTCCGGCCGAATCGAGACGTCCGCTTCTCAGCCGACAAGTCGCCCTACAAGCTCAACGGCGCGATGACCGCGGGTCGGGTCGGCGGCGTCTACGCCTCGATCTCGGCCGACGGACTGCACGCGGGCGGTGGACTCTACGAGCCGTCGCGCGACCAGCTCCGACGTGCCCGGGACGTGATCGCCGACGACGGCGCGGCCGCCGCGGAGCTCGAGCGCATCGTGTCCGACGTCGAGTCGACCGGGCTCGAACTCGCCGGCCCGCCGCTGAAGACCGCGCCGCGCGGATTCGACCGCGAGCATCCGCGCATCGCGCTGCTGCGGCTCACCCACTTCGCGGGGCTCGGCACGCTGCCCGCGACCGCGACGATGGCCGACCTCGACCGCATCTGGCGCGGCGTCGAGCCGCTGCTGGCGTGGGTCGAGCGGCACGCCGAGGCGGACGCCTGAGCGGTGCCCGCCTCGGCGCCCCCGCTCAGTCGGCGGTCGTCGCGGGCGCGCCCTGCTCCTCGGCGGGCACCTCGTCGTCGCGCTCGCGTCGACCCGACGAGAGTCCCAGCGTCGAGACGAGGCCGAGCGACAGGAAGCCTGCGGCCGCGTACGCCGAGTAGGCGGTCGCGGTGCTGAGCGACGCGCGGGCGGCGTCGGCCGCCTCGGCGCTCTGCGCCTCGATGGCGGGGATCGCCGCGCCGGCCGAGTCGACGACGGCGGCCACCGCCTCATCGGCGTACGGGCTGCCGTCGAGGCGCTGCTGGAGGTCCAGCTCGAGCGAGCTGAACAGCACGGTGCCGAGCACGGCGACGCCGAGCGCGGCGCCGAGCTGCCGGGCCGTGCTCTGGGTGCCGGAGGCCTCGCCGGAGCGAGCCACCGGGACGTCGGCGAGCACCACGTTCGTCAGCTGCGCCGTCGCCAGGCCGACGCCGAAGCCGTACACCGCGAGACTGCCGGCGATGGCCCACCACGGGGTGTCGACTGAGATGACGAGGCCGAGTGCGACGAGACCGGCGATCTCCGCCGCGATGCCCATGCGCACCGTCGCGAGCGCCGAGAAGCGCGAGATGAGCGCGCTCGCGAGCCCGCTCGCGACGAACGACCCGCCGGCGAGGGCGACGAGGATCCATCCGGTCTGCAGGGCGGTGTAGCCGAGCGCGTTCTGCAGCCAGAGCGGGAGCGCGAGGATGATTCCGAACTCGCCGAGCGAGACGATCGCTGCGGCGACGTTGCCGTTGCGGAACGACCGGATCCCGAAGAGCTCGGGAGTGAGTAGCACGGGCTTGCCGGCCCGGTGGCGCGACCTGGCGCGCAGCACGAAGATCGCGACGAACACGAGGCCGAGCGCGAACGCGAATGGGATGGGGGAGAGCTCCCACGGCCACTCCCAGCCGCCGATCACCGGGGCCTCCTCGACGGTCCACCAGCCGTAGGTGCGGCCCTCGATGAGCCCGAAGACGATCGACCCTGCCGCGACCACGGAGATCGCCGCGCCCGCCCAGTCGATCGGCCGGTCGTGCTCCGCGCGCGACTCGGGCACGAACAGCAGGACGCCGATGATGATGAGGATGCCGAGTGGGATGTTGATGCCGAACGCCCAGCGCCAGGAGAAGTCGGTCGTGAGCCACCCGCCGAGGAGCGGGCCCACGGCGGCCATGCCGCCGATCGTGGACCCCCAGACGGCGAAGGCGATGCCGCGCTCGCGGCCCTGGAAGTTGGCGTTGATCAGCGACAGCGTGGTGGGCAGGATGGCGGCGCCGCCGAGTCCCTGCACCAGGCGCGCGAGGATCAGCGCCGTGCCCGAGTCGGCGAGGGCGGCCGCGATGGACGAGGCCGCGAACACGGCGATGCCGAGGAGCATCACGAGGCGCCGTCCGTAGCGGTCGGCGAGGGCGCCGAAGAGGAGGAGGAAGGCGGCGAAGACGAGCGTGTAGCTCTCCTGGATCCACTGCACCTCGGTCGAGGTGACGCCGATGTCGTCGATGATCGCCGGGATGGCCACGTTCACGATCGTGCTGTCGACGATGATCAGGGCGACGGCGATGCTGATGAAGACCAGCCCGACCCATCGTTCGCGCTTCATATGTTTCGCCTTTCGAAAAGTCGTACCATGGAAGTGTACGCACCCGAGAGGTCCACGGCAATGAGCGACGACCACCACCGCACCAGCCACGGCGCCGTCGACGAGCTGGCCCGGCTGCACCAGCGGCTGGCGACGCAGAACCGTCGCATCGCCGACGCGTTCGCGCGCTCGGAGCGGCTGTCCGAGCGCGAACTCGAGGCGCTGCTCGCCGTCATGCAGGCCGAGCAACTCGGAACGCCGCTCACCGCCGGTGGTCTCGGCCGGGCCGTGCGGCTCAGCCCCGCCGCGACGACCTCGCTCATCGACAAGCTCGAAGGCGCCGGGCACCTCGACCGCCGGCGAGGGGTCCTCGACCGTCGCGCCGTGACGCTGCACTACAGCCCCCAGGCGCGCGCCGTCGCCATGCAGTTCTTCTCGCCGCTCGGCCGGCTGACCCGCGACGTGTTCGACACGTTCGAGTCCGCGGAGCAGGAGGTGATCCTCGAGTACCTGCGACGGATGACCGACGCGATGGAGGGCCACGCGCTCCGGCTCGAGGAATGACCGAGGCGCACGCGGAGCCCGCGCGGGTCACGAGACCGGAGTGAACCCCCGAGCCAGCTCGACCAGGAGCCGGGCGCCGTAGCCCGTCGAACCCTTCGAGCGCCACGAGTCGTCGCTCTCGGCGTTCATCGTGCCCGCGATGTCGAGGTGCGCCCACGGTGTCTCGCCGACGAACTCGGCGAGGAACAGCGCCGCCGTCGTCGCGCCGGCGTTCGTGCCGCCGAGGTTGGCGATGTCGGCGACATCCGAGTCCATGAGCTTGCGGTACTTGCGCTGCAGCGGGAACTGCCAGGCGAGCTCGTCGGTCGCGATGCCCGCCTCGAGCAGCCGGTCCACGAGGGCCTGGCTCGTGCCGAGCGTGACCGCGTGGGTCTCACCGAGGGCGCGCATGGCCGATCCGGCGAGCGTGGCGATGTCGACGATCGCGTCGACGCCCTCCTCGTCCGCGAGCACGAGCGCGTCCATCATCGCCAGCCGGCCCTCCGCGTCGGTGTTCTTCACCTCGACGGTCGTGCCCCCGCGAGCCGTGAGCACGTCGCCGAGCTTGTAGGCCGATCCCGACGGCATGTTGTCGGTGCACATGAGCCATCCGGTGACCCGGGCCGTCGCGCCCAGGTCGCGGAGCGCGGTGAATGCGCCGAGGACGGCGGCCGCTCCGCCCATGTCCATCTTCATGAGCAGGTGCGCGGGGTCGCTCGGCTTCAGGCTGATGCCGCCCGAGTCGTACATGATGCCCTTGCCGACCAGGCCGAGGTGCCCGGTCGGCGTTCCCTCCGGGGTGTACCGCAGCACGACCATGCGCGGCTCCTCCGCGCTCGCCGCGTTCACGCCGAGGATGCCGCCGCAGCCGAGCTCGATGAGCTGCTGCTTGTCGAACACCTCGACCTCGAATCCGAACCGTCCGCCGAGCAGCTCGGCCACGTCGGCCAGGTCGGTCGCCGTGAGGTGGCTCGGCGGCGTGTTCGCGAGGTCGCGGGTCAGGGCGGCGGCGCGCGCCGTGACCCGCCCTTCCGCCGCGCCGTCCGCGACGTCGTCGAGTGCGGTGCCGTCGACGCGGAGCTCGACGCGCTCCAGGCGGGCCTCGCGCGGCTCCGACTTCAGCGCGTCGTACCGGTACCGGCCGAGCAGCACGCCCTCGGCCAGGGTGCGCCCCGCCTCGCTGCCCGCCACGCCTGCGCCGTCCGGCACGTGCACGCCGATGCGGGCGGCCTTCGGGACCGCGCGGACGAACGCCGCCGCGGCGTCTCGCAGGCCCGCGCCCGAGGCCTCGGCCGCGGGCCCGGCGCCGACCAGCACGAGCAGCGTCCCGCTCGCCGGGACGACCAGCGTCTGGCCCGGCTTCGCATCGAACCCGAGGCGCGCGAGGGCCTCCCGATCCAGCTCGGCGCCGTCGGGCAGCGCGCCCTCGTCGTGCACGAGCACGCCGACCGCGTCGAGTACGTCCCCGAACCCGTCGACGGCGACCACCTCCACCGACGCGGACGACTCCAGCGTCGGGATCGGCGAGAAGTCCTCCGGGATGAGCTTGCTCGGCGAGCGGGTCATGGCGTGCCTCCTCATCGTGGCTCCTCCGACAGTAGCCCCGCACGCGGCGCGGCGACAGCGGTGCCGCCGCGGACCCGGCGCGCGGCCCGGCGCTCAGGCCGCGCCGTGCCGCTCGAGGACCTCGATCGCCGCGGCGAGGCCGTCCTCGTCGCGCATGGCCGCGGCGGCGTCCTGCGCCGCCGGTCGGAGCGGCACCGCCTCGTCGACCGCCCGCGCCAGGTGATCGGCCGTGAGTCGCCGGACGGGGATGGGCCGGGAACCGAGCCCGCGCTCGTGGAGGACGCGACCCCAGAACGGCTGGTCGGCGATGAACGGGACCACGACGTGCGGCACCCCGGCGCGCGCGACGGCGTGCACGGTGCCGGCCCCGCCGTGGTGGACCGCCACGACCGCGTGCGGGAGCACCGCGCGATGGGGCACGGAGTCGACCACGTGCACGTCGGCGCCGCGCACGTCGGCAGGCACCTCGACGCCGCCCCAGCCCGTCGCCACGAGGGCGCGCAGGCCGCGGCCGCGCAGCGCCGAGACGACGGCGCGACCGCGCTCCGACGCGTCGCCCTGCGCCATCGACCCGAAGCCGACGTACGCGAACGGGCCGTCGGCGACGAACCGCGCGGTCGCGTCGTCGAGCGCGACCGGCCCGGCATCCGCGCCGGTCCAGGCGCCCGTCAGGTGCGTGGTCGGCGGCCAGTCGGCTGGCCGGGGGAGCAGGACCGGGGAGACGGGCACGAGCGAGATCGTCGCACCGTCGGTCGCCTCCGGCGCGCCCGCGGGGCGATCGGGGAGCGTCGCACGGGCCGCCTCGAGCTCGGAACGGAACATGCGTGCCGCCCCACGCGCCGCCGCGTACGTCGCGCGGTTCAGCGGGCCGAGGTCGCGCGTGGCCACGCCGGGCGCCGGGAACTCACGCGTCGGAGTCAGCGAGGGCACGGTCTCGACCCAGGCCATGCGGGAGCCGACCGAGGCGGCCGCGTCCGGGGCGGAGAGGATCTTCGGGTGCGCGACGACGACGTCGGGCCGGGTCGCGACGACCTCGCGCGCCGCGGTCGCGAACACGGTGGCCATGGCCGGACGGATCCGTTCGCCCATGGCGCGCATCGCGGCCACCGGCGAGACGCCCTGCGCCTGGATCAGGGCGTTGAAGTCGACTCCGAGGCTCCCGGCCTCGATGCCCTCGAGGTCGACGGCCGATCCGTCCGGCACGATGAGCCGCACGGAATGGCCGGACGCGGAGAGCCGGCGAGCCAGGAGGGCGAAGGGTTCGACGTCGCCGCGTGAGCCGGCGGTGACGAGCAGGAAGCGCATGGGTGACCTCTCGGATGGAGCGACATCGCCCGCTGCGGGCGACGGCCGACCAGGCTTCCCGGCACACCGGGACCCACCATAGCCGCGGGACCGACGTCCGCGGGAGGTCGCCGCACCGCCGGATAGACTCGGCGAGAAGCCACGACCGCGACGTCCGGGCGGTTCCACGCCGCTCGCGGCGGTCGGTGAACGCGACGGGCGGTGCGGTGGAGATCTTCGAGGGCTGGCCCCTTCCGGCGGCGATCGGCACGCTGTTCGTGATCGTGCTGCTCAGGGCCGGGGGCACGTACGCGCTCGGTCGCGGCTCGCGCGCCGGGGTGAAGCGACTGCTCGAGCGTCGCGGGCGGATGGCGCCGCGTCTGGCTCGGGCCGAGGCCGTCATCGAGCGCTTCGGCGCCCCGGTCGTCGCGCTGTCGTTCCTGACCGTCGGGTTCCAGACCGCCGTGAACCTCGCCGCGGGCGTCCTCCGGATGCCGCTCGTGAAGTACATCCCGGCGCTCGTGGTGGGCGGCGCGGCGTGGGCCACGCTCTACGGCGTGCTGGGCCTGGCCACCGTCAATGCGATCATCCAGGCCGCGCAGCGCGATCCGGTCGCGGCGATCGTCAGCGTGCTCGCCGTGGTCGCGGTGCTCGTGCTGCTCGAGTTCGCGACGCGTCGGGCCCGCGCGATCTCGGCCCGACATGCCGACGCCGTGGAGCCGACGCTGCCCGACGACCCGGCGCCTCGGGCCGGGTAGCCGGTCCGAGGTGGGTCGCCGAACCGGGCCGCCCGCAGCTCAGCCGGCGGAGCACTGGTTGTAGTTGCTGCTGTTCCCGTCGCGTCGCTTGGTGACGAACCCCGTCGTGTCGCCTTCGATGGTGACACCCGACACGGCGGCCACGTTCGCGGTCACCGTTCCCTGCTGGTTCGTGCCGAGGGAGAAGGTGATGGTGAAGGTGCCGACGAAGGTGGCTCCCGCGCCGGTCACCAGGTAGGTGTTGCCCGACTGGCTCGTCGGCGTGAAGTCGGGAGCGGCGCTGAACCCGCCCTGACCGGAGTGCGCGAGCGTGATCTGGACCACCGAGCCCACCGGCAGATTCGGGAGCGTCACCGTGATCCGGCCGGTCACCCCGCTTCCGTTGCAGCTGCCCAGCACGCTCGCGACCGATACGCCACCCGGTGCGCCGGGACCGCTCGCCGCGTAGGCCGGTGCCGGCGCGGCCACGAGGATCGCCGGGACGGACCAGGCCGCCGCCTTCGCCACGGTACGGCGGGTCGGACCTGCGCTCTCGGCGTTCACCCGGTTGTCGGTCTCGTCCTGCATTGGTCCCCCCTCGACGCACGTGGGATGAAGTCTATGCACGAATCCTCGCCCTGCACAGCGCGCCGGCCGGATGCGCCGGGGCGTCCGGGTCAGTGGTTCGGGACGAGCCGGTGGTCGACGCTCCGCCCGGGTGCCGAACGCGCGCTCGACGATGCGTTCGGGGAGCGCGCCACGGCCCCGTCATCCTGCGCGGTGGTCGTGCTCGTCGGCACCACCGAGAGCTTCGCGATGCTGCCGCGGATCGAGTACGCGGCCGTCCCGCTGCCATCGAGCACGCCTCCGAGGAGGACCTGCGAGCCGTCGAGGATCGCGAACGCCGTGCCCGGCGTGCCGGTGACGACGAGGCTCCGCCAGCCCCCGTCGCCGGGCTCGCCGACCTCGAACGCCAGGGGAGCCGGAGCCGGTGCGGCCGGCGCGCCGGGTGCGGCAGCGGGTTCCGGCGTGCCCTCGTCCGGGCGCGCGGTCGTGCCGTCGTCCGGGTCGTCACCCGTCCCTGCACCCGATCCGTCGGGGTCGACGTCGCCCGATCCCGACGTCGGGGCCGGCGCGTCGGAGGTGTCGCCCCCGGCCTCGTCGGACGCCTCGGGCGCAGCGGAGGCGTCGGGTCGGGATCCGTCGGCCGGTGGGGCCTCCGGATCGTCGGGGAGCTCGGTCGTGCGGATCTCCGGCGGAGCCATGTCCGGCGCGGCGGCCGAGAGGTCCGCGGCTCCCGCGGCTCCGGCGGGCTCGGGGGCGCCGTCGTCGGCGGGGCCGCCCGAGAGCGCGAGCACGATGAGCGCGGTGGCGGCAACGGCCGTCACCGGCGCCGCCACCAGCACGGCCGGGGGCACCGCACGCAGGCGCGAGGCCGCGGCGGTCGCGAGGGCGGCGAGGCCGGCGATCGTCGCCGCACCGCGGGTCGTCGGCTCGGCCGGGGACGTGCTCCCCGTCCGCCGGCCGGACACCGGCGGCAGCGGCGCGAGGACGGCCCCGGCCGAGCCGCGTCGCGTCGCATCCAGGAAGGCGATGCCGGAGGCGCCGCCGAGCACGAGGAGGGGCAGCAGGCCCACGAGTCGCCGTGCGAGGTCGGACGGCGGCAGCGCGGCGGCACGGCAGGACGGGCACGCGTCGAAGTGCGCGCGCACCCGGCGCGGCAGCCGGTCCACGCCGGCGTTCCCTCGCAGGGCGGGCAGGACCTCGGCGCACGCGCCGTCCGACGCCGTCGCGGCGATCGTCTGCCGGATCCACGCGTCGCGCAGCGCGCCGCCCGCCGCCGCGACGACGTGGTCCGCCTCGTCGATCGTGCACCCGAGCGCCGCCGCGAGCTCGGCGGGGGGAAGGGCGTCGATCTCGGCCGCCCAGAGCGATTCCTGTGCCGCGGTGCCGAGCGAGGTGTACGCGGCCGCGACGGCGGCGCCGTCGGCGATGCCCTCCGGAAGGTCGGCGCGGTACCAGTCCTCGGGGGCGAGCAGTGCCGCCGTCCCGCCTCCTGCGCTCGATCCACGACCGTCCGCGGCGGCGGCCGCTTCGCGGACGGACGCAAGCACGTGGGGACGGACCGCGCCGACGAAGGGGGTGTCGCTGTCGACGAGGCGGGCCATGAGGATGGCTCTGGCCGACTCGACGACGACGTCGACCTCGGCCGAGCCGGGGGTGGCCGTGGCGGCGGCGACCGCCGAGGCCTCGTGCCGGTGCCACAGCCGCGTCGCCGCGAACCCGTCGCCCGCGCGGGCCGCCGCGATGAGCGCCGCATCGCTCGGGGTCTCGAGGACCGGGAGGGAGAGGGGCGACGTCGCCGGGGGGCCGCCGGGCACGTCGGGCACGTGCTCTCCTCTCGTCACGCCGTCCGCGCGATCGGCGCCGCGGCGACCGACGCGTCGATCGTGGGCGCGCGCCGGGGAACTCGGGGTCGCCTCCGGCGTCGGGCGAGGTGCCGAGACCGGGTGCCCACGGGGCGGGGCGCCGATCGGGGGAGCGCACCGGGCCGATGTCGCCATCAGCGGTTGGGGCCGAGTCTAGGGCCGGGGCGGGGTCC
The DNA here is from genome assembly GCF_040496015.1 of Agromyces litoreus. Taxonomy (NCBI): domain Bacteria; kingdom Bacillati; phylum Actinomycetota; class Actinomycetes; order Micrococcales; family Microbacteriaceae; genus Agromyces; species Agromyces litoreus. Next base: position 66,242 of record NZ_JBEPKA010000016.1, on the reverse strand, counting down.
GAGCGCAAGACCTGTGGGACGTTCGTCAGCTCCCGAAGGCGGTCGGAGGCTCGCCCGTGCGGAGCAGGGCGCCCTCGTGCCGCACGGTCGCGGCCGCGATCGTCATCGCACGCTCGAGGGCGGCGGACCAGGCCTCCGCGGAGCCGGGGACGCCGTCGGCCGCGATGCGGTCGACGATCGCCGCGAGGGTCGCGTCGCCCGCGCCCATGGTGTCGACGACGGGTCCGGGCAGGAGGACGATGTCGGCGTGCACGTCGAGGTCGCCGGCGTGCACGGCCGCTCCGGCACGACCGGCGGTGGCCACGACGGCCGGGTGCGCCGCGTCACCGCGGAGCCGGCGCACGAACGCGTCGAGGGTCTCGCCCGCGAGCAGCTCGGCGTCCTCGTCCCCGGCCTTGACGAGCAACGACCTTGCCGCGGTTCGCTCGAAGTTCTCGAGGAAGCGCGCCCGGTCGTGCATCATGCCCGCTCGCGGGTTGCCGTCCACGACGAGCCGGCGCTCGGGGTCGGCCACGGCGGAGAGCAGCGCGTCGACCTGCTCGTCGTCGTCGAACGGGTAGCAGCTCACCACGACGAGGTCGGCATCCTCGAGGGCCTCGCGGGTCGCCGCACCGAAGTCGAGTCGCCGTTGCTGCGCGGCCTCGTTGAAGACGTATCGGGGTTCGCCGCCGTCGGAGCGGTCGGAGACGGCCCGGGACGAGCCGTGCGGCGACGGGCTCCCGACGAGCCGCACGCCGTAGTCCGCCAGGAACGCGCGGATGCGGTCGCCCGGTTCGTCGTCGCCCACCATGGCGACGAGCGTGACGTCCTGGCCGAGGAGCGCCAGGCCGACCGCGACGTTCAGGGCGGCGCCGCCGACGAATTCCTTCGACCCCGAGGGGTCGCGCAGCTCGTCGATGAGGGCGTCGCCCACGACCGTGATGCGTGCGGCTCCAGCTCGTGCCATCCGCTCGACCTCCCCGTCCGGGCCGGGCCCTGCGGGGACTCGGCGCTCACGCCCCAGCGTGTCATGCGGCGGGCACGCCGTCCATGCCCGGCCGCCGGCGGCAACGCTGTACGGTGTGTCGAGTCCCCTACGGAAGGCCCCATGAGACCCGGACCCAGACGCAGCCTCACCCACGCCGAGATCCTCGACGTCGCGTTCGACCTGCTCGAGGAGAAGGGGCCCGACGCGGTCTCGGTGCGCGGCGTCGCGGGCGCGCTCGGCCTCACGCCCACTGCGCTCTACACGTACTACGCCAACAAGGGCGCGCTGCTGCACGGCATGGTGGAGCAGGTGTTCGGCCGGATGGCGCCCGGTCGGGCCGACGTCGCCGACCCCGAGGCCGCGCGCGACCGGATCGTCGCGCTCGCGGGCTCGCTCCGGTCGGCGCTCGCCGAGCGACCGGGTCTCGTCGCGCTGCTGCTGCAGGTGCCGCTCGACGGCCCGCATGCGCGCCGGTTCGACGAGGAGGTCCTCGCGGCCTTCACCGGCGCCGGGCTCGAGCTGCGGGCCGCGGGCCGCGCGGCCCACGCGGTGCGCGTGCACGTGCTCGGCGCCGTCGCGTTCGACGCCGCCGAGGCGGGCAGGCTCTCCGACGGCGGCGAGGCGGCCTTCCCCGCGGCGGCGGCCGACACGCTGTGGGATGACGTCGAGCCCACGCCGCTCGGCGACCGCGTGCGTGCGGTGGGCGACGACGCGGGTGCCCGCTTCGACTGGGGGCTCCGGCGACTGCTCGACGGCATCCTCGCCGACGAGTCCTGACCCGGCGGCCGTCCGAGCGGCGGCGACGCGCCGGACGCGACGAGGCGCCGACCCCCTCGGGGGCCGGCGCCTCGCCGGTGTGTCAGGCCGTCTCGATCAGCCCGCGCTCGGCGGGGTGACCTCGATCAGCGCTCCGGTGTTGCCGGTCAGGGCCTTCTTCACCGAGATGACGGTGCCGAAGCCCACGCCGTCGTCGGCCGGGTTGCCCGTACCGAGCGGGAATCCGGCCACCGAGGCGCCGTAGAGCGCGGTGAACGGGTTGCCCTCCATGTCGTAGATCGGCAGCGAGTACATCGCGTTGCCGACCGACGGCACCACGACCGACGCGTCGCGGTCGCGGTAGTAGAGGCCGCCGTTCGCCGGGTTGTAGGCGAGGCCGGGGACCCAGCCCTGGTCGTCGGTGAAGGTGCTCACCGCGGGCAGGGCGGGGATCTCGGTGCAGTACTCCGTCTCCGGATCGGCGAGCGTGAAGCACTCCGTGAAGGGGTGCGTGTCGGTCAGGCCGAACGCCGCGTTCGACGACTGCGCACGCGAGGGCATCACGTTGAGCGTCGAGGGGTCGGCGTCCGCCGCGTCACCCGTGCGCTGCAGCGGATCGAAGTGGCTGTCGACGACCAGCAGGCCGCCCTTCGCACCGAACCCGGGCAGGGCCGTCTCGTTCGAGATGATCTGGTTCGAGTTGCCGTACGTCGTGTCGCGGTACCAGACGAGGGCACCGGGCGCGTTGTAGGCGACCTTCTCGACCTTCCAGGCGCCGTCGCTGTAGACGGTGTTGTAGCCGTACTTCAGGCCCTCGTCGAAGCCGTCGAAGTTGCGCCACTCGACGAGGTAGTACTGCGCCTTCACCGAGGTGCCGGTGTCGATGCGCCAGCCGGGGCCGCTCGAGTCGACGAAGGTGTCGACCTCTGCGGTCCAGCCGTTGTCACCGGACTCGACGTCGTCGCTCCAGACGCTGCCGCCGTCGGCGACCAGCTCGAAGTCGTCGGCGAACCAGCCGCGGTCGAGGTAGGCCGCGTCGGTGGCCAGGCGGAGGCGCAGGTCGACCGTCGCGCCGGCGAACGGCGTCAGGTCCACGTAGTGGTGCTCCCAGCCGTCGGTGTGACCGGTCAGGCCGTACTGCTTCCCGCCGTAGTCGCCCAGGCGCCCGTTCGGGTCGCCGTAGGCGTCACCCGTGGTGATCTCCGAGCCGTCCTCGGCGTAGACCTTCTGCTCGGTCCAGGTGGAGCCGCCGTCGGTCGAGACCTCGACGAAGCCGTAGTCCCAGTCCTCCTCGATGACGTAGTCGTTCCACATCCAGAACTTCGCGTCGCTCGCCGACGGGACGTCGACCGAACGCGCGAGGCGGATGTCGGCCCAGTCCTGGTCGGCGCCGGTGTACCACATGTTCTCGCCGCTGTGCGGCTCGGCCAGGGTGATCACCTTGTCGGGCAGGTTGACCTTGATGCCGTCCTTGGTGCCCTTCTTGGGGCGCGACGTCTGGCCGACCTTGATGGTCTGCGTGTCGTCACCGGGGTTCACGACCTTCGGGTCGGCCCAGCCGAGCACCCACTTGTCCCAGAGGCCCATGTGGGTCGGCATCGACTGGAAGATCGGGCCCGAGTGCGAGCCCGACGACATGAGGTCCCAGAAGTCGACGTCGGAGCTGCCGGCGCCCGAGACGTCGTAGAGGTCGGGCAGGCCGAGGTCGTGGCCGTACTCGTGCGCGAACACGCCGACGCCCGAGTCCTCGGGCTGCACGATGTAGTTCGACAGCTTGAGGTCGGTGCCGGGGATGTCGGCGCCGCCGGGGACGGCCGAGGAGTGGGCCCAGATGGCGTAGGTGCTCTCGGCCCCGCCGCCGCCGGACTTGTCCTCACCGGCGTGCACGAGCACGACGTGGTCGATCACGCCGTCGGGCTCGAGGTAGTCGCCGTCGCCGTCCCGGTCACCCTGGTCCTCGACGTCGTAGTCGGCCCACGGGAAGTCGGGCTGCGCCGCGGCCAGCGCCGCGACCGCGTCGATCGGCAGCGCGTTCGCGCCGAGCGGGTTGTCGGGGTGGCCCTGCATGCCCTGGTAGGCGCCGGCGACCCACTCGCCCTCGTCGTTCTGGTAGCAGCGCGTGGCGCCGTACCAGCCCTCGGAGTGCGGCATCGTCACCCACTGGGTGGCCTCACCGGTCACGGTGTAGGCGCCGTGCGACATCTCCTCGTACATCGACTTCATCGTGTAGCCCGAGATGTCGATGCCGGGCTCGCCGTCGGGGCCCGTGAGGTCCGGGCGCACGCGCTCGGTGATGCCCTCGTCGGTGAAGAGCATCTTGTCGAAGTGCTCGGGGGAGAAGTCCTCGACCCACATCGAGTTGTTGTCGTCGAGCTCGTAGCTCGCGGGGTTCGGGATGTTGTTGTGCAGCGGGCCGTTGACGACCTCGCCCGGCTTGCACGTCGACGCGCCCCAGTACTCGGGCACCCAGCTGTCGCTGAAGTCGTCGTTCGCCTCGTCGTTGAACTCGATGAGGATCGTCAGGAGCTTGGCCTCCTGCGTGGACTTCGCCTGCTTGAGCGCCTTGGGGCTCTTGCCGGTCTTGATCGACTTCGCCTCGAGCTTGGCGAGGCCGCGCGCGGCGACCGGGTTGCCCTGGACGTACTTCTTGTCGAGCGCCGCGGACTGCTCGGCGACCGAGCCGCTGACGGCCCCGCCGCCCTTGGCCTCCGTGCCGTCGATGACGGCATCGAGCTGCTCGTCCGTCTGGAACGCGGACTCCGCACGCGGTGCCGCGTAGTTCATGTAGTACTCGTCCGCTCCGATGACCGGGGCGGGTGCCGCGGTCGCCGTACCCGTGCCCACGGTCGCCAATCCGGCGGCCGCGAGAGCGAGGACGGGGATCGCCGCGACCGCGCGACGACGCGCGCGGCTGGTCTTCCCTGACATGTTTCTCCCTCCGAGTGCCCGCGACGGTGATCGCGGGACACGACGTACGCCCGCCGATGGGCGGACGTATTCCGGAATCCTGCCCCTCGGTCAGGGGACGTGGGAAGCCTCGGTGAGGGATGCTTGCCCGAATCGTTGCTAACGAGACATGCTCATCTTCAAACGAGGCGGTCGGGCGGGGATGCTGCGAAGGACGCCCATCGGCGTCGCAGATCCCGCAGAATGCCGACGGCGGCGCACCCGTTCGGGTGCGCCGCCGGAATGCCGGGTCAGCCGACCAGGAGGGCGCGGAGCTGGTCGGCGGAGTGCACCACCGCGAGGGCGTCCGACGCCTCCTCCGGCGAGCCGTAGCCCCACTCGACGAGGATCGTCGGGATCTCGTGCGCGGCTGCGCCGACCAGGTCGTGGCCCCGGTCGCCGACCATGACGACCTCGGAGGTGTCGACGCCGCCGTCGCCGAGCCGGCGCAGCGCCTCGGCGACCACGTCGGCCTTGGTGCTGCGCTGCTCGTCGTCGCTGGCGCCGGCGATGACCGTGAAGTACTGCTCGAGGCCGGTGTGCGCGAGCACCTCGCGAGCCATCGACTCGGGCTTGCTCGTCGCGAGCGCGATCGGGATGCCGGCGGCCTGCACGCGCTGCAGCACGCCCTCCACGCCGGGGAACACGGGGGAGTGCAGCAGGTGGTCGTCGTAGTGGTCGCGGTAGACGTTCAGGGCCTCCCACGCGTCGACGTCGGAGAACCCGGCGGTCATGCGGAGGCTGTCGAGCAGGGGCGGCCCGACGTAGGAGCGGAGCGTCTCGCGGTCGGGCACCGGGACGCCCATCTCCTCGAACATGTGGGCGAGCGAATCCATGATCTCGCTCGCCGAGTCGATGATCGTGCCGTCCAGGTCGAACAGCACGGCGGTCCACTCGCGCGGGGGCGCGACGGTGGCGCTGGGCAGGGTTGAAGTCACCGCAGCATCGTAGGCCCGTGAAATCCGAAGATTGCTCGGGAATGCTGTGTGCGGGCTGAACACGCGCTCAGAACAGGCGGGCGTGCCCGCTCTCGACGCCCTTCATCGCGTCGTAGTCGAGCACGACGCAGCGGATGCCGCGGTCCTCCGCGAGCGTGCGGGCCTGCGGCTTGATCTCCTGCGCGGCGAACACGCCGGAGACCGGAGCGAGCCGCGGGTCGCGGTTCATGAGCTCGAGGTAGCGGGTGAGCTGCTCGACGCCGTCGATGTCGCCGCGTCGCTTGAGCTCGACCGCGACGGAACGGCCCGCGTCGTCCGTCGCCAGGATGTCGACCGGGCCGATCGCGGTCATGTACTCGCGGCGGACCAGGCGGAAGCCGTCGCCGAGGAGCTCGATCTGCTCGGCGAGCAGTCGCTGCAGGTGCGACTCGACGCCGTCCTTCACCAGCCCGGGGTCGACGCCGAGGTCGTGCGAGGAGTCGTGCAGCACCTCGTGGATCGAGACCACGAGCTGGTCGGCGGTCTTCGCGTGCGTGACCTTCCACAGCTCGACCACGCCGGCCGCGGCCTGGTCGTCGTCGGGCTCGGCGACGGCGAGCGTGCACGGCGGGCTCATCCAGTTCAGGGGCTTGTAGCTGCCGCCGTCGGAGTGCACCAGGAGGCTGCCGTCGCCCTTGACCATGAGCAGCCGGATCGCGAGCGGCAGGTGCGCCGAGAGCCGGCCGGCGTAGTCGACGGAGCAACGGGCGATGACGAGACGCACCCGGGAAGTCTACGTTGGTGCCGGGACGAGCCGCGGTCGTGCGGTCGTGCGGAGGGGAGATGCGATGGGTCGCGTGCTGTACGGGAACCAGATGTCGCTGGACGGCTACGTGGCCGATCGCGACGGCCGGTTCGACTGGGCGATGCCGGGGGAGGACGTGCACGCCGCGGTGAACGACGACGTCCGCGGGGTCGGCACGTTCGTGCTCGGCCGCCGGGTCTGGGAGGTGCTCCGGGCGTGGGACGTGATGGACGTCTCCACCGAGCCCGAGCCGGTGCGCGACTTCGCCGCGATCTGGGCCGGCGCCGACAAGCTCGTCTGCTCGCGCACGCTCGAGGACGAGGACCTCGGCGGGGCCGGCCGGACCCGGATCTCGCGGAGCTTCGATCCCGACGAGGTCCGCGCCCTCGCCGAGGACGGCGACCGCGACGTCGCGGTCGGCGGCCCGGAGCTCGCTGCCCAGGCGCTCGCGTCCGGCATCGTCGACGAGGTCTCGCTGCACGTGTACCCGGTCGTCGTGGGCGGCGGGACGGCGGCCTTCCCGATGCCGCTGGCGATCGCGTTCGAGCTCGTCGAGCAGCGCGGCTACGCGGGCGGCGTGGTGGGACTGCGCTACCGCCCGCGACGCTGACGTGCGACGCGGTTGCGCTCGCGGGCCGCGGGCGCCGCGATGCCGGCCATCACCATGAGGGCCAGCAGGACGAGCAGGCCGTTCAGGATCCCGAAGTGCTCGCCGAGGAACCCGATGAGCGGCGGGCCGACGAGGAACGCGCAGTAGCCGATCATCGCGACCGCCGACACGCGCGCCGCGGCATCCGCACGATCGGGGACGTCGGCCGCCGCCGACATGCCCACGGGGAAGGCCAGCGAGCAGCCGACGCCCCAGAGGGCGGTCCCGACCACGAGCATCCACGGCTCGGTGCCGAAGATGAACAGGGCGAGCCCGGCGACGCCGATGCCGGCCATGACCTGCAGCATGAGCACGCGGCCGAACCGGTCGATGAACGGGCCGCCGAGCACGCGCGCACCGGTGATCGCGATGGTGAAGACCGTGAACACCGCCGCGCCGGTCGTCGCGTCGAGCCCGTGGCCGTCGACCACCGCGAGGGCGATCCAGTCGTTCGCGCTGCCCTCGGCGAAGGACATCCCGAGCATGACCACGCCGATCAGGAGCAGGCGGAGGTCGGTCCACACCGACAGGCTCCGGCGGATCCGCACGCCGAGCGGCTCGCGCGGCCGGTCCGCGGTCTCGTCGCCGAGTTCCTCGCGCAGCGGGACGAATCGCACGGCGACCACGATCCCGACGGCTGCGACGAGCGCGATCGCGGCCAGGTGGACGGCGACCGGAAGGCCCAGTGCGGATGCCGCGGCCGCGAGGGCGGCGCCGGCGACGGTCCCGAAGCTGAAGAACGCGTGCATGAGCGGCATGACCGTCTTGCCGAGCTCGCGTTCGGCCTCGGCGCCCTCGACGTTCATCATCACGTCGACGGCGCCGTTGCCGAAGCCGAAGAGCGCGAGCCCGAGCACGATGAGCGCCACGCTCGGGAGCACCGACCCGCCCAGCCCGACCGAGACGAGTCCGACCGCGACCGTGAGGAGCACGCCGACCATGCCCAGCCGTGCGCCGAACCGGGCCATGAGCCAGGGTGCGGCGACGAGTCCGAGGATCGCGGCGATCGACCCCATGAGGATGACGAGCCCCACGCCCTGCGTGCTGAGTCCGACCGCGTCGCGGATCGCGGGGATGCGCGCGACCCAGCTGGCCAGGCTGAAGCCCGAGAGGAAGAAGATCGCGAAGATCGCGTTCCGCCAGGCGACGAGCTCGCGCCTCGGGCGGACGGGCGCGGGCGGGCTCGCGGCGGCGGTCTCGTCGCCGGCGCCGTGGGCTGCGGGTGCGTGCCGGTCGTGCTCGCTCATCGTGTCTGCGGTGTCTCGGTGCTGCGACATTACTGCCTCGTCGTCGGGGTGGCGCTGCGGCGCTGGATCGAATCGATTCGAGTCGAATCGATTCGAGGTTAGCTTCGACCTCCTCGCCGCGCAAGCGAGGGCTCCCGCGTCATCCGCGGCCTGCGCTCGTTACGATGAACGGGTCACCTCGACGCGCGCCGTGACCCTCGGCGTGCGAGCCCGGCGCCCGCCCACCCCGCGGGGGCCCGTACGAAGTCAGGACGCATCGCCGATGAAGGCCCTCCTCAAGCCCGCGCCCGGCGCGGGACTCGAACTCGTCGACCGCCCGGAACCCGAGACGGGTCCGGCGGACGTGAAGATCCGGGTGCTCCGCACGGGCATCTGCGGAACCGACCTCCACATCGAGAAGTGGGACGACTGGGCCGCCTCCGAGATCCGCACCCCGCTGATCCCCGGCCACGAGTTCTACGGCGAGGTCGTCGAGGTCGGCGAGCTGGTCCACGACGTCTCCGTGGGCGACCGCGTCTCCGGCGAGGGCCACATCGTGTGCGGCATGTGCCGCAACTGCCGCGCCGGCCGCCGTCAGATGTGCATCCGCACCGAGGGGGTCGGGCTGCACCGCGACGGCGCGTTCGCCGAGTTCATCGTGCTGCCCGGCGAGAACGTCTGGGTGCACCACGGCGACGTGAGCCCCGAGGTCGGTGCGATCTTCGACCCGTTCGGCAACGCCGTGCACACCGCGCTCGCCTTCTCGGTCGTCGGCGAGGACGTGCTGGTCACCGGGTGCGGGCCGATCGGGCTCATGTCGATCGCCGTCGCGCGCCACGTGGGCGCCCGCTTCATCGTCGCCAGCGACGTGAGCCCGGCCCGTCTCCAGCTGGCCATGCAGATGGGCGCCGACGCCACGGTCGACGTGTCGCGCGAACGGGTCCGCGACCTCCAGCCCCGTCTCGGCATGCGCGAGGGCTTCGACGTCGGCTTCGAGATGTCCGGCTCCGCGAAGGCGCTGCCCGAGATGATCGACAACATGAACCACGGCGGCCGGATCGCCCTGCTGGGCCTGCCGAGCGAGCCGTTCGCGGTCGACTGGGGCAAGGTCGTCACCCACATGCTGACGCTCAAGGGCATCTACGGCCGCGAGATGTTCGAGACCTGGAACTCGATGAGCGCGATGCTCCAGACGAGCGCGGTGCTGCGCGAGCGCGTGGCATCCATCATCAGCGACCGCTACCCGGCGCGCGACTGGCGTGCGGCGTTCGACGCGGCCGCGTCCGGCGGCGTCGGCAAGGTCATCCTCGATTGGACGGAGGTCTGAGCATGTACGGATCGGTGCAGGCGCAGCTGCGCGCCGAGCTCGACGAGATCGAGGCCGCGGGCCTCACCAAGCGCGAACGCGGCATCCACGGTCCGCAGTCCTCCGAGATCGAGGTGGCCGGCCGGACGGTGCTGAACTTCTGCGCCAACAACTACCTCGGGCTCGCCGACGACCCGCGCATCGTCGCCGCGGCGCACCGGGGCCTCGACGACTGGGGCTACGGGCTCGCGAGCGTGCGCTTCATCTGCGGCACGCAGGAGCTGCACCTCGAGCTCGAGCGCGCGGTCTCCGACTTCCTCGGCTACGACGACACCATCCTGTTCTCCTCGTGCTTCGACGCGAACGGCGGCGTCTTCGAGGTGCTCTTCGGACCCGACGACGCGATCATCTCCGACGAGCTCAACCACGCCTCGATCATCGACGGCATCCGGCTCTCGAAGGCCCGTCGCCTCCGGTACGCCAACCGCGACATGGCCGACCTCGAGGCGAAGCTGCAGGAGGCGTCGGACGCGCGCCGGAAGGTCGTCGTCACCGACGGCGTCTTCTCGATGGACGGCTACATCGCTCCGCTCCAGGAGATCTGCGACCTGGCCGAGCGGTACGACGCGCTCGTCTTCGTCGACGACTCGCACGCGGTCGGCTTCGTCGGGGAGCACGGGCGGGGGACCCCGGAGTACTGCGGCGTCGAGGGACGCGTCGACATCACGACCGGAACGTTCGGCAAGGCGCTCGGCGGGGCGTCGGGCGGGTACGTCGCCGCCCGGCGGGAGATCGTCGACCTCCTGCGCCAGCGCGCGCGGCCCTACCTCTTCTCCAACACGCTCGCCCCGGCCATCGTCGCGGGCACCGTCGAGGCGCTGCGCCTGGTCAGCGAGTCGGGCGAGCTGCGGCAGCGGCTGACCGCGAACGCGGCGCTCTTCCGCGAGCTGATGACGGAGGCCGGCTTCGACCTGCTCCCCGGCGAGCACCCGATCGTCCCGGTCATGTTCGGCGACGCGGCGCTCACCGCGCGGATCGCCGACGCCCTGCAGGAACGCGGCGTCTACGTCACGGCGTTCTCGTACCCGGTCGTGCCGAAGGGGAAGGCGCGCATCCGCGTGCAGCTCTCGGCCGCGCACTCGGAGGACGAGGTGCGCCGGTGCGTCGCCGCATTCGCCGCGGCGCGCGACGCGGTGCTCGCCGCCACGCCCGCCTGACCGTCCGTCGCCGGCCGCAAGGGGCTGCGCCGCCGGCGCGGTCGGCGTAGCGTCGGACCCGCTCCGGCGCGCGATCCGCGTTCGGCGCGTGGTGCGCGTGCGCCGGCGGTGCTGCCGACGGCGGAACCGACGCGGACGTCGACCCGACGCCGCGCCGCGACGCACCGATGACGGGAGGCCCGAGATGCTGGAAGACCTGGTCGTGACCTCGGCGGTCGAGATCGATGCGCCCGCCGAGCGCGTGTGGGCGGTGATCACCGATCCCGAGGCTGCGCGCGAGTACATGTTCGGCACCCGCCTCGATGCGGAATGGAAGGTCGGGGGAGCCCTGCGCTGGCGGGGCGAGTGGCAGGGCCGGCCCTACGAGGACCACGGGACGGTGCTCGAGATCGAACCCCCGCGCCGCCTCGTGCACACCCACTTCAGCCCGCGGCGTACGAGCGGACTGGAGCCGGACGACCACCACACCCTGACCTGGGCGATCGAGGAGACGGAGGACGGGCCCACCGTGTTCTCGCTCTCGCAGGACAACAACGCGACGCCGGAGTCGGCCGCGCACGCGAAGCGCGTCTGGGACTCCCTGGTGGCGAAGGTGAAGGAGATCGCCGAGCGCGCCTGAGCGCGGCCGGCCGTGTCGAATCGATTCGACCGTACAATCGAAGGGTGAGCCCCGAACCCGCACCCACCACCGGCGCCGTCCCGCGCGTGACGCTCGCCGACGTCGCGGCGCGCGCCGGCGTCTCCGCCTCGACCGCCTCGCTCGCGTTCAGCGGCTCGGGCCCGGTGTCGGATGCCACCAAGGAGCGCGTGCTGGCTGCGGCCTCCGAACTCGGCTACGCCGGCCCCGATCCTCGAGCTCGGTCGCTCCGCCGCGGCCGCTCGGGGATCGTCGGCGTCGTGCTCGAGGAACGCGTACGCGCCGCCTTCCTCGACCCGGTGAAGATCCAGACCCTCGACGGCCTCACCGAGGGCATCGCGCCGCTCGGCGCGGGCCTGCTGCTGTTCACCGACTCGGGAGATCCGTCGGCGCCGGTCAGCCTCGACACCGCGCCCGTCGACGCGATGGTGCTCATCGGGTGCAGCCCGAAGTTCTTCGGCCAGGTCGAGGCGCTGCGCCGGCGCGGCATCCCGATGGTGGCCATCGAGGGCGCGCCGGGCGGCGACATCGCCGAGATCACCATCGACAACCGCGAGGCGACCCGGCTCGGTGCCGAGCACGTCCGGTCGCTCGGCCACACGGACGTCGCGACCGTGACCCTCGCCTTCGAACCGAGCCGGGCCCGCGGCCCGCTCACGCCCCGGATCGAGGCCGCGGCCACCGTCGACACGGCGCTCGAGCGCCTGCGCGGCGTCCGGGACGTCTATCCGGACGTGCGCGTGCAGGTGGGCGCGGCGAGCTCGATCGAGGAGGGCCTCGAGGCCGGGCGAGCCCTGCTCGCCGATCCCGGGACTCGCCCGACCGCGATCATCGCGCAGAGCGACCTGCTCGCGGCCGGCGTCATCCGGGCCGCCGAGGACCTCGGCCTCGACGTCCCCGGCGACCTCAGCGTCGTCGGGTTCGACGGCATCCGGGTCGACGGCCTGCAGCACGACCTCACCACGCTCGTGCAGCCGTCGGTCGCGAAGGGACGAGCGGCCGGCGAGGCGATCGTGCGGATGCTGTCGGGCGAGCCGGCCACCGGCACCGACTTCACGAGCGAGCTGCACGTCGGCGACACGACGGCGCCGCCGCGGCGCTGAGACGAGCGTCGGCCCGTGCGGCCGCACGCCGCGTCCCGACCTCGCCGCGACGGCTCAGGCGGGCCCGATCTCGCCGGAGCCCGACACCGTGCTGCGCACCTGCGGTCGACCCGAGTAGCTGACGCTCCCGCTCCCCGAGAGCGTGACGTCGAGGCTCTCGGCGACGTCGACGTCGATCGAGCCGGAACCGGAGAGCACGACCACCGCCTCGATCGCGCGCAGCCGCGACGTGTCGACGCTCCCCGACCCGCTCACCTGCACGTCGAGGCGGTCGGTCGAGCCGTCGGCCTCGATCTCGCCGGAGCCCGAGATCGACGCCCGCACGGATGAGGCGTCCACGCCCTCCGCCGAGATGCCGCCGGACCCGCCGATCTCGAGCGTGACCTCCTCCGCGCCGTCGAAGTCCGCCGTGACGTCACCCGATCCGGTGATCGCGACGGCCTTCAGGGACGTGAGGGTGATGTCGATGTCGAGGTCGCCGGCACCGACCAGGATCGGCCCGCGCTGGACGTCGATCACCAGCCGGCCGTTCTCGACCTCGGTGCGCAGGCGCGCGAGGACGTTCTCGCCTCCGGTGACCGACAGCGAGGGCTCGTCGCCGAGCCGTACGGTCACGTCGCCGGACGACCTGAGGACCACGCTCGTGGCATCCGGGATGTCGCGTTCCTCGGTCAGCCGCTCACCCGCCGTGACGACCGGCAGGCAGCCCGTCAGCACGGCGAGCACGGATACCGCGGTGAACGCAGCGGCGAGTCGTCGGACCGCCCGGCGCGTGGCGCGATCGACGGGCATGGCGACCTCCCTGGGACGGCTTCGCCTCGACCATAGGAGTCCTGCGGCCTGCCCCTCCGGGCCTTTGGTCACGCGCCGCGGCGGTCGGCCGGCGCCCCGGTCACCATCCACGCGCGACCCCTCGACCGCAGCGAGAGCGTCAGCGCACGCGCCGCGAGGTACCCGAGCGAGAACGCCGCCGTGAGCGCGGCGAGGGCGATCGCGCCCGGCAGGTCGGCGTCCGCCGCCCACCAGACCACGCCGAACGCCATCGGGACGAAGGCCGCGAGGTTCACCAGGCCCGTCCAGGCGAGGTAGCGGGCGTCGCCCGCCCCGATGAGCACGCCGTCGAGCACGAAGACGAGGCCGCCGAGCGGCGCCGACAGCCCGAGCACCACGAGCGACGGCGGCAGCAGCGAGGCGACCTCGGCCGACGAGGTGAAGACCGCAGGCAGCACCCACGCGGTCGCGACGACGAGGGCCCCGATCGCCACGCCCGCGCCGATGCCCCATTCGACGCAGCGACGCAGCACGGCCCGGACCTGCGCCACGTCGCCGGCGCCGAGGCCCTTCCCGATGAGCGCCTGGGCCGCGATGGCGAGTGCGTCGAGCGCGAACCCGAGCGTGAAGTAGATCGTGATCGCCACCTGGTACGCCGCGAGCTCGTCGCGCCCGAGCGAGGTCGCGGCCCAGGTGGCCAGCAGCAGCGCGACCCGCAGGCTGAGCGTGCGCAGGAACAGCCACCCGCCGTCGCGCGCGCCGCGCAGCACCCCGGCGTGGTGCGGCCAGGCGCTCGCGCCGACCCGGGCGACGTGGCGCGCGGTCACCACCAGGTAGACGAGGACCATGCCCCACTGCGCCACCACGGTCCCGATCGCCGAGCCCGCGATGCCCCAGCCGAACCCGTAGATGAACAGTGCGTTCAGGGCGATGTTGGCCGCGAACCCGATACCGGCGACCCAGAGCGGCGTGCGCGTGTCCTGGAGGCCGCGCAGCAGCCCCGTCGCCGCGAACACGACGAGCATCGCCGGCAGGCCCGCCATCGAGATGGCGAGGTACACGGACGCCTCGGCTGCGACCTCCTGCGGCGCGCCGAACGCCCCGACGAGCCACGGCGCCGCGAGCCAGCCGGCCGCCGCGAGCAGCGCGCCGAGCCCGAGCGCCAGCCACAGCCCGTCCACCCCGGCCGAGACGGCGCCGCGCTCGTCGCCGGCGCCGAGGCGCCGGGCGACCGACGGGGTCGTGGCGTAGGCGAGGAAGACCATCAGGCCCACGATCGTCTGCAGCACGGCGCTGGCGAGGCCGAGGCCTGCGAGCGGCGCCGCGCCAAGGTGGCCCACCATGGCGGTGTCGGCCAGCAGGAACAGGGGCTCGGCGATCAGCGCACCGAGCGCGGGCACGGCCAGGCGCAGGATGTCGCGGTCGACGACGCGCCGCGCGGCGCTGGCAGGGGTGCGGTCGGAGTCGAGGGTGCTCATGCGGCCTCCGAGCCTACGCGGCACCGCCGACCGGCCGCGCCGGTGCGCTCATGGGAACCGACGGTGCCGTCTGCAGCCGTTCACCCGTTCAGTCGGCGACGATCTCCTTGCCGAGCGGTGCGAGCGAGACCGGGATGAGCTTGAAGTTCGCGATGCCGAGCGGGATGCCGATGATGGTCAGGCACATGACGAGGCCCGTGACGAGGTGCTCGAGGGCCAGCCACCACCCGGCGAGCAGCACCCAGATGACGTTCCCGAGGAACGACCAGGCTCCCGACGTCGGCTTGGACACGACGCGGCGCCCGAACGGCCAGAGCGAGTAGTTCCCGATGCGGAACGACGCGAGCCCCCACGGGATCGTGACGATGAGCAGGCACATGATCAGCCCGGCGAGCATGTAGCCGATCCACAGCCAGATGCCCGCGAGGATGAGCCAGACGACGTTCAGGATCGTGTTGAGCATGCGTCGATGATGGCACCGTGCGCCGACCCGGCGCGATCCCCTTGCGCGGCGCGCGCCCGAGCGGGCGCACCTGCCCGCGGGAGGCGTATGATTCCGCGGTGACCTCCCGCGAGTCGGTCCGCGCACCGCGGCCGCACCGCTTCCGGCGGGGCATCCGGCTCCACCCGGCGCAAGCCGTGGTGGGGGGATTCGCCGCCGCCGTGACGGCGGGCACCCTGCTGCTCTGGCTCCCGCCCATGACCGTGGACCCGGCGGGCACGACCTTCACGGATGCGCTGTTCACGGCCACGAGCGCCGTGTGCGTCACGGGCCTCACGGTCGTCGACACCGAGCTGCACTGGAGCCCGCTCGGGCAGTCCGTGATCCTGCTGCTCGTCCAGCTCGGCGGGCTGGGCATCATGATCTTCGCCTCCCTCATCGGCCTGGTGCTCGCGCGCAAGATGAGCGTGCGCTCGCGGCTGAACACCGCCGCAGAGGCCAAGGCGGTGGGCTTCGACGACGTGCGCGGGCTGGTGCGGGGCATCGTGCTCATCTCCCTCGGCATCGAGGCCGTGACGTGGGCGCTCCTGTTCCCGCGGTTCCTGTTCGCGTACGACGCCGATGCCGGCCAGGCCGCGTGGCATGCCCTGTTCCACTCGGTCTCCTCGTTCAACAACGCCGGCTTCGCCCTGTACACCGACAACATGATGGGGTTCGTCGACGATCCCTTCATCTGCCTGCCGATGTGCGCGGCGATCATCCTGGGCGGGCTCGGGTTCCCGGTGATCATGCAGCTGCGCAAGGAGATCCGGCATCCGCTGCACTGGTCGATGAACACGAAGCTCGTCCTCTGGGGCACGGCCGTCCTGCTGGTCGGCGGCTTCGCCTACCTCGCCGTCGCGGAGTGGAACAACCCGGACACGCTCGGCCCGCTCGATCCGGGTTCCAAGCTGCTCGCGTCGTTCTTCATGTCGACGCAGACGCGCACGGCCGGGTTCAACTCCATCGACGTCGCGCTCATGCACGACGAGAGCTGGGTCGTGATGGACGTGCTCATGTTCATCGGCGGCGGCCCGGCCGGCACGGCGGGCGGGATCAAGGTCACCACCTTCGCGGTGCTCTTCTTCATCCTGCTCACCGAGTTCCGCGGCGAGGGCGCGGTCAACATCTTCGGCAAGCGGCTCTCGCGCGCGGTGCACCGGCAGGCGATCACCGTCGCCCTCGTCGCGGTCGGAGCGGTGATGACCGCGATCATCCTGCTGATGCACATCACGAAGCTCGACCTCGACCTCGTCGCGTTCGAGGCCGTCTCGGCCTTCGCGACGGTCGGGCTGTCCACGGGGATCACCGCCGACCTGCCGCCCATGGCCGAGGTGGTGCTCGTGCTCCTGATGTTCCTCGGCCGGATCGGCCCGCTGACCCTCGGATCGGCGATCGCGCTGCGCGACCGGCGCATCCTCTACGAACTCCCGAAGGAGAGGCCCGCCATTGGCTAGGTTCCCACTGTTCGGCGGCGCGTCCGACACCTCGCGCCGCATCGCCGAGGCCGACTCGGTCGCCGTGATCGGGCTCGGACGCTTCGGCAGGGCGCTCGCGCTCGAGCTCATGGCCGGCGGCACCGAGGTCCTCGGCATCGACGCCGACGAGGAGATCGTGCAGTCGCTGAACGGCGAGCTCACGCAGGTCGTGCGCGCCGATTCGACGAAGGCCGAGGTGCTGCGCCAGCTCGCCGTGGACGAGTTCGACCGGGTCGTCGTCGCCATCGGCTCCGACATCACCGCGTCGATCCTGACGTGCTCGGTGCTGCTCGGCATGAAGATCCCCGTCATCTGGGCGAAGGCCGTCACCGAGCAGCACGCCGTGATCCTCGAGCAGCTCGGACTGCACAACGTCATCCGCCCCGAGGCCGAGATGGGGCGCAGGGTGGCGCACCTCGTGCGCGGAGCGGCGCTCGACTACATCGAGATCGAGCGCGGCTACGCGATCGTGAAGACCGCCGCGCCGGGCCGCCTGCACGGCGTCCCGCTCGGCCGGACCGGACTGCGCAAGGAGCTCGGCGTGACCGTGGCCGCCTACAAGCACCCCGGCGGCGAGTGGCGCAACGCCGACGCGGACACGGTCCTCTCGGACGGCGACACGGTGCTCGTGGTCGGTCCGACCCGCAAGGCCGAGGGGTTCGCGCAGCTGCGCTGACGGCGGGCGGCGGCTCGCGGCATCCGCCCAGCCTGCGCGCGCCGACGCGCGCCTAGGCTGTGGGGATGACCGATGCGACGATGCCCAGCGGAATCATCCTGGACGAGCTCGACGCCGACGTGCGCCCACAGGACGACCTGTTCCGCCACGTCAACGGCAGGTGGATCGAGCGGACCGAGATCCCGGCCGACAAGGCCCGGTACGGCAGCTTCATCGTGCTGCACGAGGAGGCCGAGCAGGCCGTCCGCGAGATCCTCGAGGAGTCTGCGACCGCCGAGCCCGGGACCGAGGCCCGCAAGGTCGGCGACCTCTACTCGTCGTTCATGAACGAGGAGCGCGCCGAGATGCTCGGGTCGACGCCGATCGCCGGCCAGCTCGTCGAGGCGTCGCTGCCCGGCGACGTCGCCCAGCTCCTCGAGGCCATCGGCTCCCTCGAGCGACAGGGCGTCTCCGGCTTCGCGCAGCTCTTCGTCGACAACGACCCGGGCGACCCGGAGCGATACCTCGTCTTCGTGGAGCAGGGCGGCATCGGCCTGCCCGACGAGAGCTACTTCCGCGAGGAGCGGTTCGCGCCCATCCGCGAGAAGTACCTCGCCCACCTCGAGCGCATGTTCGGCCTCGCCGGCCTGCAGGATCCGGCAGAGCGCGCGAAGCGGGTCTTCGACCTCGAGACCGAGATCGCGGCCGGGCACTGGACGAACGTCGAGTCGCGCGACAGCCGCAAGACCTACAACCTGACGCCCTGGTCGGAGCTGCTCGAGTCCGCCGCCGTCGACCTCGACCTGTGGCGGGACGCGATGGGCGTGCCCGACGGCGCCTTCGCCGAACTCGTCGTGCGCCAGCCGAGCTTCGTCGAGCGCGTTGGCGCCCTCCTCACTGCCGACCGGTTGCCGGCCTGGCGCGACTGGCTCGCGTGGCAGGTCATCCGCAGTTCTGCGCCCTACCTCTCGAGCGACTTCGTCGAGGCGAACTTCGACTTCTACGGCCGCACCCTCACCGGCACGCCCGAGATGCGCGAGCGGTGGAAGCGAGGGGTCTCGTTCGTCGAGGGCGCCATGGGCGAGGCGGTCGGCCGCATCTACGTCGAGCGCCACTTCCCGCCCGCCGCCAAGCAGGCCATGGACGAGCTCGTCGCGAACCTCGAGGAGGCCTACCGGGAGTCGATCGCCGAGCTCGACTGGATGGGCGAGGAGACGCGTGAGCGCGCGCTCGAGAAGCTCCGGAAGTTCACGCCGAAGATCGGCTACCCCGTGAAGTGGCGCGACTACTCCACGCTCGAGGTGGACGCCGCCGACCTCATCGGCAACGTGCGCGCCTCGGCCGAGTTCGAGTTCCACCGGCAGCTGGGCAAGATCGGCTCGCCCATCGACCGCGACGAGTGGTTCATGACGCCGCAGACGATCAACGCGTACTACAACCCCGGGTTCAACGAGATCGTGTTCCCGGCCGCCATCCTCCAGTACCCGTTCTTCGTCGCCGATCGCGATCCCGCGGCGAACTACGGGGCCATCGGCGCCGTCATCGGACACGAGATCGGCCACGGCTTCGACGACCAGGGCTCGCGCTTCGACGGCGACGGCCGGCTGATCGACTGGTGGACCGAGGACGACCGGGCTGCGTTCGAGGATCGCACCAAGGCGCTCATCGACCAGTACGACGTGCTCGTGCCGGTGCAGCTCGCGGCGTCCGACGGCGACGGCGACCCCGCGCACGTGAACGGCGCCCTCACGATCGGCGAGAACATCGGCGACCTCGGCGGGCTCGCGATCGCATGGAAGGCGTACCTGCTCTCGCTCGACGGCGAGGAGGCGCCCGTGATCGACGGGCTGACCGGCGCGCAGCGCTTCTTCCTCTCCTGGGCGCAGGCCTGGCAGATGAAGGGCCGCGACGCCGAGGTCGAGCGACTCCTCGCGATCGACCCCCACTCGCCCAACGAGTTCCGGTGCAACCAGATCGTCCGGAACATCGACGAGTTCTACACTGGCTTCGAGGTCACGCCGGATGACGCGCTCTGGCTCGAGCCGTCCGAGCGCGTGCGCATCTGGTAGGCCTCGACTCCGACCCCCGTCCGAATCCGTCGAGCGCACCGCGATGCCGCGGTGGGGGAGCGCGCGACCCGAACGAAAGCCCTACGACCTGCCGTGGTGACCTCCCAGGGATCCGAGCGCCGCGCTCGGCACGCCGGAGCGCGGCGTGGGCGGCACCGGACCGACGAGGCCGGCGAGGACTTCTCGCGCGGGTTCGACGCGCTCGGCGAGCTCGCGCTCGGCGGCGTGCAGGTGTCGGCGCGTGCGACCGACCTGGCCACCGGCCGGGTGCTCTTCTCGGTCGACGACCACGTGGTGATGCCGACGGCATCGATCGGCAAGGTGCTGCTGCTGGTCGAGGTGGCGGCGAGGCTGGGTGAGGCCAATCCCGACGCGTTCGCGATGCTCGACCGCGCGCCGCGCGACGCGGTCGGCGACTCCGGCATCTGGCAGCACCTGCAGACGCCGTCGCTGCCCATGGCCGACCTGGCCGCGCTCGTCGGCGCGACCAGCGACAACCTGGCCACGAACGTCCTGATCCGGCACATCGGGCTCGAGTCCGTGCGCTCGCGGACCGAGACGCTCGGTCTCACCAGGACCGCACTGCTCGACCTGGTCCGCGACCACCGCGGCCCCGATGACGCGCCCCAGCTCTCCATCGGATCGGCGAAGGAGCTGACGTGGCTGTTCGCGTCGCTCGCACGGGGCGAGATCGTGAGCCCCGAGGTGTCGCAGCGGGTGGTGGGCTGGCTGAGCCTCAACGCCGACCTGTCGATGGTCGCATCGGCGTTCGGCCTCGATCCGCTCGCGCACCGAACGCCCGACCACGGCCTGCTGCTGATGAACAAGACCGGCACCGACGGCGGCGTCCGCAGCGAGGTCGGCGTCCTGCGCGGGCCGCGGGCGAGCGTGGCCTATGCGGTCTCCATGTACTACTCCGACACGCGCCTCGCCTCGCGGCTCGCGGTGCTCGACGGCATGCGGATGGTGGGGGCCGACCTCCTCGAGTACGTGCACTGAGCCGGCCGGAGCGGCCCGGGGGACCACGGTCCCTTCCCGTCTTCGCGCTCCGCCGGTACTCATGGGTACGACTCGTGTTACTACCGGACGCGCCGCCCTTCCGCCCCCCGCATCGCCCGGGGAAGGAGAAGGGCAGATGTCGGAGTCGACGCCGAGGGGCGGGCGGATCAGCAGGAGGGCGTTCATCGCCGCAGCGGGTGCGGCCGGAGCCGGGTTCATGCTCTACGCCGTCACGTCGGGTGGGGAGCGCGTCGCGCTCGCACAGATCCCGGGCGGCACCCTGCCGCCCGGCGACGTGCCGAAGTTCATCACGCCGCTGCTCGTCCCGCCCGTGATGCCGCGGGCGGGGATCATCCCGCAGCCCGGCGGGAAGCCGGTCGACTACTACGAGATCTCGGTACGGCAGTTCGAGCAGCAGATCCTCCCGGTGACCCTGCCGGCCACGACGGTCTGGGGATACGGCGCCGTCTCGAGCCAGGGGAAGAAAGGGCTGCTCCTGCACAACGCGCCGTCGCTCACGATCGAGTCGAAATGGGGCCGGCCGGTCCGGGTGAAGTGGATCAACGACCTCGTCGACGAGGACGGAGGGTTCCTGCCCCACCTGCTCCCCGTCGATCCGACGCTGCACTGGGCGAATCCGCCGGGCGGCGACGCCGGCCGGGACACGCGGCCGACGTTCGCGAGCACGCCCGGCGCCTACACCGGGCCGGTGCCCCTCGTCACCCACCTGCACGGCGCGGTGGGGGTGGGTGACGAGAGCGATGGGTATCCCGAGGCCTGGTACCTGCCCGCGGCCGGCGACATCCCCGCCGGGTACGCGACCGAGGGCACCTGGCACGACTTCTTCGCGGGCAAGGCGGCCGACGCATTCGGCGCGACCTGGGGCCCGGGGTACGTGGTGTTCCAGTACCCCAACGACCAGCGCGAGTCGACGCTCTGGTACCACGACCACTCGCTCGGCCTGACGCGGTTGAACGTGTACGCCGGTCCCGCGGGCTTCTTCCTCGTCCGCGGCGGCCCCGAGGGCGAGAAGGCGGTCCTCGACGCCCGCGACGGCTCGACCGCGGTGCTGCCGTCGCCCGCGCCGATGGAGGGCGACAAGTTCCCGCCCAACAAGACGTACTACGAGATCCCGATCGTGATCCAGGATCGCTCGTTCGACGTCGACGGCTCGCTCTTCTACCCCGACACCCGGCGGTTCTTCGACGAGATCGTCGCGGACTACATCCCAGCCGGCGAGTTCTCGCCGATCTGGCAGCCGGAGTTCTTCGGCAACATGATGACCGTCAACGGCAACACGTGGCCGTTCCACGGCGTCGAGCAGCGCCGCTACCGCCTGCGGTTCCTGAACGGGTGCCAGTCGCGGTTCCTCATCCTCGACTTCGGCGCCATCCCCGGGGTGGAGGTGTGGCAGGTCGGCAACGAGGGCGGCTTCCTCGACGCGCCGGTGGACCTCACCGCCGACCACGGGGGCCGGCTGCTCCTGGGCCTCGCGGAGCGCGCCGACCTCATCGTCGACTTCACGAACGTGCCCGCCGGTCCATACCTTTTGAAGAACGTCGGACCGGACGAGCCCTTCGGCGGCGGCGAACCGGGCATCGACTTCGACCCGGCGGATCCCGACTCGACCGGCCAGGTGATGGTGTTCCTCGTACGGCCCGCGACCGGTCCCGACCCGACCACCCCGCCGAAGTACCTCGTCCTGCCGCCGGTGACGCACCTCCCCGCCGAGGGCGGCACGCGCACGCTCGCGCTCATCGAGGAGTCGGCCGTCGGCGAGGACTCGACCGGGGCACCCGTCGAGGGCCCGGTCGCCGCCCTCCTCGGCGACGTCGCATCGGGCGTCTGGACGAAGCGCCTCTGGGCCGACCCGGTGACCGAGAACCCGTCACTCGGTGCGACCGAGGTCTGGGAGTTCGTGAACACGACGGCGGATGCCCATCCCATGCACGTGCACGAGGTCGCGTTCGAGGTCGTGGATCGCGAGGGGCTCGTGCTGTCCGGCGGCGAGGTCGCGCAGCCCGTGCAGCCCGACGGCCACGTCAGGCTCCCGGAACCCTGGGAGACCGGGTTCAAGGACACCGTCATCGCGTACCCCGGCGAGGTCACGCGCGTGCGGGCGCAGTTCGATCGCCCGGGCCGGTTCGTCTGGCACTGCCACATCGTCGAGCACGAGGACAACGAGATGATGCGGCCGTTCCGCGTCGGTCCGGAGGAGCCGGGCGCCCCGGCCTAGTCGGCACGCGACGGGCCGGTGCGGAGCCGAAGCCCCGCACCGGCCCGTCGGGCGGCCGTGCCCCGGGCTCAGCCCGCGACGCGCTCGATCCGCATCTCGAGGCCAGCGAACGAGACGGAGCCGCTCGGCGTCGCCCAGGCGCGCGTCTGCGGCACCCGGGTGAGCGTCGTGCGGAACTGCGGGTCCTCCTCGATGCTCGTGCCGCTCGCGGCGCGCGCGCTCGACGCGACGGTCTCGCGGGCGAGGTCGCGGAGGGAGTAGGTGCCGCCCTCGCCCTCGAGCGAGTCCCAGACGTCCGAGACGTCGGCGACCGGCCCAGCCGTCGGCCGGACCGCGGTCGAGCCGTCCGCCGTGAGCACCCGGCCCCGCTTCAGGTTGATCCCGTCGCCGGCCGTGGCGTAGCTCCAGCGGACGCCGGTGACGCCGCCGTCCTGCTCCAGCGCCGCGCCGAGGTCGAGCAGCGACGCGCCGTGCTCGCCGATGACGCGGCCCACGCCGGTGGTGCGGTCCAGCACCACGGCGGTCGTCTCGTCGATGCCGAGGACCAGGTCGTGGCCGGTCTCGAGGCCGAGCTTCACCGCTCGGCCCTGGCGGCCCCAGGTGGTGAAGTGGCTGTCGATCTGGACGCCCTCGACGAAGCCGAAGCCGCCCGAGGGCAGGTAGCCGAGCTCGGTCGGGTCGTCGAGGTACCCGGCCTGCGCGCCGTCGCGCCACGCCTCGTAGGACTCGCCGCCGGTGACCATGTCCGGCCCCTGCTGGATGGTCAGCCCGGCGCTCACGCCGGCGACCACGCCGCGGTCGGCCGCGGCGCGCAGCGCCGTGAGCACGGGAGTGTCGGTGCACGAGGTGAAGGCCTCGAGCGGCGCCGGGTCGCAGTCCTGCAGGGTGCGGACGTAGCGCATCTGGTCGCCGCCGCCGAAGAAGACCCCGGTGGCGGTGGCGAGCTCGGCGACGACGGCGGGGTCGTCGGCGCGGTCGGGCGTGTAGGCATCGCCCGGGTAGTCGACCGCGGTGTCGACGGGGACGGCGTACGTCTCGGCACCGAACTGCTGGAACAGGTCCGAGTAGTACAGGCCGTTCGCGGCGGCGTTGTTCAGGGACGAGTCGGCCGCCTGCTCCGGCGTGCGCGCCGTGCGCGCCGCGGCGGTCACGATCGCGATGCGGGCCTTCTCGGGTCCGGCGCCGTCCGGATCCGCCAGGTCGACGATGGCCTGCAGGATCTCGGCGTTCTCGTCGAGGTTGCCGCCGATCAGCACGGCGTGGGGGTGGGGTTCGTGGCCGGGCGTCATGGGCGCGGCCACGGCGGGCGATGCCGTGAGTGCGAGCACGGCGACGGTGCCGGCCGCGATCGGCAGTGGGGCGATGCGCATCGGGGATGCCTCCTTGGAATGAGCGTTACAAATCCGGGTGCTTCGCGCCGTACGCTAACGCACGCTACGGCCGATGGGAAGGGCTCCGAGGCAAGATGTCCGCGACGAGCAGCCACGGTGGGTGTTTGTTACAGATTGAAAAAGTACTAGCAATTCTGAAATGTCTGTTACATACTCGACCCACCCGTTCCACCGCACCCCCGACCAAGAAGGGCCGTCCATGATCGCCACCACCACGCCCCTCCGCACGGCGCTCGCCGTCGCGGGACTCTCCGGTGCCGTCCTCCTCGCCGGTTGCAGCGCCGCAGGCACCGCGGCCGAGCCCGACGAGGGCGCCGCCGTCGAGGTCGCCGGCATCGAGATCGGCGTCGACGAGGCCGCCGCCGAGCTCCTCCCCGCCGACATCGCGGAGGCCGGCACCGTCAAGGTCGCCACCGACGCGCCCTACGCCCCGTTCGAGATGTTCGAGGAGGAGGGCTCGGACGTGCTCACCGGCGTCGACGTCGACCTCGGCCACGCGATCGGCGCGAAGCTCGGTATCGACTTCGAGTTCGAGCAGCAGGCCTTCGACGGCATCATCCCCGCGCTGCAGGCCGGAAACTTCGACGCCACGATCAGCGCGATGACCTCGAGCGTCGAGCGCATGGAGGTGCTCACGTTCATCGACTACTCGGCCTCCGGCACCGGCATCCTCACTTCGGCCGGCAACCCCGAGGGCATCGAGGGCTTCCTCGACCTGTGCGGCCAGTCGGTCGCGGTCCAGGCGGCGACCAGCCAGGTCGACCTCGTGAACGACGTCTGGCAGGGCGAGTGCGAGGCCGCCGACCTCGACCCGATCGAGCTCAGCGAGTTCCCGTCCGACGCCGATGCGCAGCTGGCGATCACCAGCGGCAAGGCCGTCGCGTCGCTGCTCACCAAGCCCAGCGCCGGGTACGTCGCCAAGACCACGAACGACGGCGCCACCTTCGAGGTCGTCGAGGACGCCGACGCGCCCAACGGCTACGACGCGACCCTCAACGGCATCGGGGTGCTCAAGGCGAACGAGGACCTCGCAGAGGCCATCCGGGCCGCGCTGCAGTCGCTCATCGACGACGGCACCTACGAGGCCATCCTCGACCAGTACGGCGTCACCGGCATCGGCATCGACGAGGCCACCATCAACGGCGCCGCCGCCGAGTGACCACCACGGTCACGACCGACACGGAAGCTCCATCCATGACCGCAACGCAGCCGTCATCCACGGCGGCGCCCGCCGGACCCCAGGGGTCCGCGGGCGCCGCCCGCCCCGGCCCCATCGAGGCCGTCCCCGTCCGCCACCCCGGCCGCTGGATCGCCGCGGTGCTGGTCCTCCTCATCGGCATCGGATCGATGGCGTCGATCCTGCAGAACCCCAACCTCGACCTGCCCACGGTGGGCGAGTACCTCTTCAAGCCGCTCACGCTGAACGGCGTGCTCATCACCATCTGGCTCACGGTCGCGTCGATGGTCATGGGCGTGCTCGGCGGCATCGTCATCGCGGTCATGCGGCTCTCGCCGAACCCGGTGCTGTCGGTCGCCGCCATGCTCTTCATCTGGGTGTTCCGCGGCACGCCGCTGATCCTGCAGCTCATCTTCTGGGGCTTCATCGGCGCCTTCATCCCGAAGATCGCCCTCGGCATCCCGTTCACCTCGGTCGAGTTCTGGTCGATCGACACGAGCGACCTGATCCCCGCGACGGTCGCGGCGCTGCTCGCGCTCGGGCTCAACGAGATGGCGTACGCCGCCGAGATCGTGCGGGCCGGCATCCAGTCGGTCGACCGCGGCCAGACCGAGGCCGCGCACTCGCTCGGCATGTCGCCGAGCCGGACGCTGCGCCGCATCGTGCTCCCGCAGGCCATGCGCGTGATCATCCCGCCGATGGGCAACGAGACCATCACCATGCTCAAGAGCACCGCCCTCGTCGCGATCGTGGCCGGCGACGACCTCATGTCGAACATCCGCGAGGCGTACACGCAGAACTACAAGATCATCCCGCTGCTGATCGTCGCGGCGATCTGGTACCTCGCGCTCACCTCGATCCTGTCGGTCCCGCAGATGTGGCTCGAACGCCGCTACGGCCGGGGCTTCGACGGCGCCCGCCCCAGCCTCGGGTCGCGCGTCACGACGTTCACGCAGAGCATCGCGCTGCCGGCGAGCCGGTCGCGTGCCTCGAAGAAGGGAGCGGACGCATGACCGCCACCATCCCCCAGGCGACCCCGGCGGCCGCGACCGCGGCCCGCCCGATGGTCGAGGCCACCGACGTGCACAAGCGCTTCGGCAGCCTCGAGGTGCTGAAGGGCATCACGATGTCGGTCGAGCGCGGTCAGGTCGTGTGCCTGCTCGGCCCGTCCGGCTCGGGCAAGTCGACCTTCCTCCGCTGCATCAACCACCTCGAGCAGATCGACGCGGGGATGATCCGGGTCGCCGGCGAGACGGTCGGCTATCGCGAGCGCAACGGCAAGCTGTACGAGCTGCGCGAGAAGGAGGTCGCCGCCCAGCGCCGCAAGGTCGGCATGGTGTTCCAGCGCTTCAACCTGTTCCCGCACATGACCGCGCTCGAGAACGTGATCGAGGCGCCCGTGCAGGTCGCCCGGCTCCCGCGCGCGGCGGCCAGGGAGCGCGCGATGGACCTGCTCGCACGGGTGGGGCTGGCCGACAAGGCCGGCACCTACCCGGCCCAGCTCTCGGGCGGCCAGCAGCAGCGCGTGGCGATCGCCCGCGCGCTCGCCATGGAACCCGAGGTCATGCTGTTCGACGAGCCCACCTCGGCGCTCGACCCCGAGCTCGTGGGCGACGTGCTCGACGTGATGCGGGGACTCGCGGAGTCGGGGATGACGATGATCGTCGTCACGCACGAGATCGGCTTCGCCCGCGAGGTCGGCGACGTCGCGGTGTTCATGGACGGCGGCGTCGTGGTCGAGTCCGGCGACCCGTCGCAGGTCCTCGGCGACCCGCGCGAGGAGCGCACGCGGTCCTTCCTCTCGAAGGTGCTCTGACGTGGCGGGAACGACGGCGCGCACGGCGCCGGTGCGCACGGCGCCCACGGCGCCCACCGCGCCCACCGTCGAGGCGCTCCGGCGGAGCGCCCGGGCGGGCGACCCCCGCTTCCGGGACGACCTCGCGAGCCTCGTCGGCATCGACTCCGGCTCGCTCGACGCCGACGGCGTCGCGAAGGCCGGGGCCTGGGTCGCGGATGCGCTCGCGGAGGACGGCTTCGCCACGGAGGTGATCCCGACGCCTGAGGTCGACGGATGCCGCTACGGCCCCGTCGTCGTCGGTCGTCGCCGTGGCGGCGGCCGTGCCCGCATCGTGCTGTTCGCCCACCTCGACACCGTGTTCCCCGCGGGGACCGCCTCGGCGCGACCGTTCCGCATCGACGGCGACCGAGCCTTCGGGCCCGGCGTGTGCGACGACGTCGCCGGCATCGCGGCCGGCCTCGCCGCCGCGCGCGTGCTGCGCGGGCTCGGGTACGAGGGGTACGGCGAGCTGGTGCTCGTGTTCACGCCGGACGAGGAGGTCGGTTCGCCGGCGAGCCGCGACATCCTCGCCGGCATCGTCGACGGAGCCGATGCGGCCCTCTGCCTCGAGTGCGCCCGCGAGAACGGCGACCTCGTGGTCGCCCGCAAGGGCGTGGCCGACGTGCTCGTCGACATCCGCGGCCGGGCCGCGCACTCGGGCGTCGAGCCGGAGCGGGGCGTGAACGCGGCGCTCGAGGCCGCGCGATTCGCGCTCGACGTGGCCGCGCTCGCCGACCCCGCGGCGGGGCTGACCGTGAACGTCGGCCGCATGTGCGCCGGGTCGCGGGCGAACATCGTGCCCGAGTCCGCCGAGCTCCACCTCGAGGTGCGCGCGGCCGACCTCGTCTCGCTCACCCGCACGCTCGACGCGATCGACGCCCGTGCGGCCGCCCCGGCGCTCGATGGAGCCCGCATCGTCGCGACGCGCCTGGACGTGTGCCCGCCGCTCGAGTCCGCCGCCACGGAAGACCTCGCGGGTGTCGCCCTCGAGGTCGGCGAGCGGCTCGGGCTCCGGTTCGGCCTCGCCGCGACCGGCGGCGCCTCCGATGCGAACTTCGTCGCCCGGCTGGGGGTGCCCACGCTCGACGGGCTCGGACCGGTCGGCGGCGGCGACCACGGTCCCGACGAGTGGCTCGACCTGGCGACGGCGCCCGAGCGGATCGCGCTGCTCTCCGGCCTCGTCGTGGCGATCGCCGAAGGGGGGTCGCTACGGTGAGACTCGGACGGACCGAGGGGAGCACGGCGATGGCAGCAGCGGACACGTCGGTCTCGGTGGCCGAGGCGATCCGGCGCGGGATGGCCGACTGCACACCGGCCGAGCGCCGCGTCGCGCGGGTGCTCCTGTCGTCGTACCCCTCCGCGGGCTTCGAGACCGTCGCGAAGCTCGCGGCCCGGGCGGGCGTGAGCGGGCCCACGGTGCTGCGCTTCGCGAACCGCCTCGGCTACCGCGGCTTCCCCGACTTCCAGCGGGCGCTGCGCGAGGACCTCGACGAGCGGTCGGCGTCACCGCTGCAGCTCTTCGGACGGCAGTCCTCGACGCCCGAGACCGACGAGAGCACGGCGCTCGGGCGCGCGGCGGCCATCACGCGCGACACCCTCGAGCGCACGTTCTCCTCGCTCTCGCCGGACGAGTTCGCGCGCGCGGTCGAACTGCTCGCCGGTCCGCGCGGGCACCTGCTCGTTGCGGGCGGCCGCTACAGCGGCCTCCTCGCGCGGTACCTCGCCCAGCACCTCCAGCTGCTGCGCGAGGGCGTCACGATGCTCCCGGGAGCGGATGCGGGTCGCGCCGATGCGGTGGCCGTACTGCACCGCGGCGACACCGTGGTGCTGTTCGACTACCGCCGCTACGAGGAGCCCACGCAGCGGCTCGCGCGCGCGGCGAAGGCGCGGCGTGCCACGGTGGTGCTGTTCACCGACTCGTGGCTCTCGCCCATCGCGAGCGAGGCCGACGTGGTCCTGCCCAGCGAGACCGCGGCGCCCTCCGCCTTCGACGCGATGACGCCGGTGCTCGCGCTCATCGAGGCCGTGATCGCGGAGTGCTTCGCGCGGCTCGGGGACGCGGCATCCGAGCGGATGGGGCGGGTCGAGCAGGCCGGTCGCGAGCTCGAGCTGTACTGACCGCCCGGTTCGGACGCGTCGGCCGGGCGGTGGCTGTGAAGCTCCCGTGAGCGCTCCGCGGGTTCGCCCCCCGCGCTTGGCGTGCGCCGCGTCGTCATGGTGTCATCGAAGCGGAGGGGAGTAGTCCCCGAAGGATGCGTCGTCAATCCGGGCCCTCGGCCCCGGCGCATCCGGGCCGCACGGGCCCGGTCGCAGGCCGCCCGCGCGACGCCCGGACGAGACCTCCGGTTGCCACTCGACAACTGGAGGACACCGTGGACATCCCCCTCTTCGCCTGGTTCGCCGTGCTCGGCGCGATCGTCGCCATGCTCGCGATCGACCTGTTCGCCCACCGCAGGGCGCACGTCATCGGCGTGCGCGAAGCGCTCGGCTGGTCGATCGCCTGGGTGCTCGCCGGGGTCACCTTCGGCATCGTGGTCTGGAACGCGTGGGGCGCCGAAGCCGGCCAGCAGTACTTCGCCGGCTACCTGATCGAGAAGTCGCTCGCCGTCGACAACGTGTTCGTCTGGGCGCTCGTCTTCGCCTCGTTCGCCGTCCCGCGCGAGCTGCAGCACCGGGTCCTCTTCCTCGGCGTGCTCGGCGCGCTCGTCTTCCGCGGGATCTTCATCGCGGCCGGTGCCGCGCTCATCGAGGAGTTCGCCTGGATCCTCTACGTGTTCGCGGCGTTCCTGATCGTGACCGGCATCCGGATGCTGCTGCAGCGCGAGCAGCACGTCGAGCCCGAGCGGTCGCGCACGCTCCGGCTGTTCCGGCGGGTCGTGCCCATGACCGACGCCTACCACGGGCCGCGATTCCTCATCCGGCGCGCGGGCGCGATCGTCGCGACGCCGCTGCTCGCGGTGCTCGTGCTCGTCGAGGTGACCGACATCGTGTTCGCGGTCGACTCGATCCCCGCGATCTTCGCGGTCACGACCGAGCCGTTCCTGGTCTTCACCGCGAACGCGTTCGCGATCCTCGGCCTGCGCGCGATGTACTTCCTCCTCGCCGACCTCATGCACCGGTTCCGGTACCTCACGGCCGGCCTCGCGCTGGTGCTCGTCTGGGTCGGCGCGAAGATGGCCCTCCTCGAGGTCGTGAAGATCCCGACCTGGCTCTCGCTCACCGTGGTGGTGGCGATCCTGGCGGTCGCGATCGGCGCGTCGCTCGTCGCGACCCGCGGGCAGGGCCGCCACGAGGTCGAGGCCGCGCCCGCCGGGGCGTTCCGTCCGGCCACCCCGGCCGAGCTCGCCGAGGCCGAGCCGCTCTTCCGCCGGCGGCGCGACGACCGCCCCGGAATCCCCGGCCGAGAGCGGGCGGGCACCCGCGAGCCGGTGGAGCGCCGCTAGCCGTCGACGCGCCCAGTCAGCCGCCGCACGCCCTCGATCACGGCCCGGTGCGTCTGGACGGCGCCGAGGATGCGGAAGTGCCCGGCGACGGGGACGCGGATGTTCGTCGCGCCCTCGAGCAGGCTCCCGTCCGGCACGTGGGGGTCGAACCGCCCGAACACCGACACGATGCGGGCGTTCACCGACGTCGCGCTGCCGAGCAGCACGATCGTCTCGTCGCTCGGCAGCAGCGCCCGCACGCTCGGGTCGAGGATGAGCCGCGCCATCCGGGAGCCGGCGAACGGCGTGCAGATCGCCACGAGCCCGCGCACGCCGTCGTTCCCGCCGCTCGCACCCGTGCCGTCGTGATCGGAGACGAGGAGCTGCTTCGCCACCAGTCCGCCCTTGCTGTGCGCGACGATCACGCGCCCGGCGGGCGGGGCGGGCCGCCGCGCGAGCGCCCGGCCGAGCCGCCCCGCGGTGTCCGGGATGCCGCGCCGGTTGGTGCCGAGGCCGTGCACGACGCGCACGCGGTACCCGGACCGGCTGAGCGTGTCGCCGAGCGGACGGAGGAAGGACCAGTGCTCGTAGATCCCGGGCAGCAGCAGCACCTCGGGCAGGTCGTCGCGCCCGGTCGACCAGGCGCGCGGCGGCATCCAGCCCTCCACGACGACGGCGGCGTGCCGGACCCCGGCGTAGAGGTAGTCGCGGGCCCACCACCACGCCTTCGCGATGCGCGACGGCGCCTCCGGATCAGATACCCGGGCCACCTCGTGCCCGACGTGCTCGCCACGGGCGTGACGCGAAACGAGGTCGGCGACGTGGGCGCCCGCGGTGACCATGGTCTCGTGCCCGCGGTCGGCGACTTCGACGTAGCGCCCGTAGGGGAGCAGGCGCGCCACCTGCTCCGCCCACCCTCGGGGCGCGAGCCGGTCGTGCTCGCCGCGGACGACGAGCGCGGGAGCCCGGACGTCCGGCAGCACGAGCTCGATGCGGTGCTCGAGCATGCACCGCAGCTTGCGGAAGTACCATCGCGGGCCCGCCTGCAGGTACGAGTGCAGACCCAGAGCGATGACCTTCGGCCGGGTGAGCGAGGGGTCCTCGAGCAGGCGGATGCCCTGCATGAGGGCCGACCGCTCCCGCGGATTGACGGTCGGCGCGATGAGCACGACCGCATCGACGAGCTCGGGCCGCTGGGCGGCGGCCTCGGCGACCACCTGCGTGCCCATCGAGTGGCCGACGAGCACGACCGGCCCGCCGTCGCGCTCGGCCTCGACGAGCGCCGCGAGGTGCTCGCCCGACTCGCGCATCGAGTGCGGGGACGGGGGTTCCGGCGCGTCGCCGAAGCCCGGCAGGTCGAGCGCGAGCACCCGCCCCTCACGGGCGAGCGCGTCGGCGAGGTCGGACCAGTAGCGGTGACCCATGCCGATGCCGTGCACGAGCACGAACGTCGGGCGGCCGGCGCCGGACTCGGTGATCACCGTCACCGCGTCGCCGCGGCGGAACTCGCGGGTCCGCGACATCCGCACCCCCTCCCCGCTTCGATCATGCCGGATGCCGCGCCGTCCGCCGGCGTCGGCCGCGTCGCGCTCAGTCGATCAGGCCGGATGCCGCGAGCCGACGCAGCACCTCGACGCCCGCCGGCGGGCAGCGGCCGGCGTCGGCCGTGCCGACCCAGTGCACGGCGCCGACCTCGGCGGACGGGACGGGTTCGTCGTCGGTCTCGGCGAGGAACACGTGCATGCGCACGTGCCGTCCCTCACCCTGTCCGTGCGCGAGCTCGCGCACCGTGAACGCCTCGACGAGCCCCGCCGGGTCGAGCACGAGGCCGACCTCCTCGAGCGCCTCGCGCGCCGCCGCCTCGGCGGGCGTCTCGCCCGGGTCGAGCTTGCCGCCCGGCATGTAGTGCACCTCGCGGTCGCGCGCCGTGACCATGAGCACGCGTCGCTCGCGCACGAGGGCGATGGCGGCGACGTGCAGGTCGGGCAGCGGCATCGCTCCAGCGTAGGCGTCGGCGCCCGCGCGGTGCCGACGCGTCGATGCGGGTCGCCTGCGCGAGTGGACGAGCCTGCCAATCGTGCCCAAGGGCGTGCTCCATCCGGATGACGCCGAGCGCGCGATCGACCACGGCGTCGACGGCATCGTGGTCTCCAACCACGGCGGTCGGCAGGTCGACGGCTCGATCGCCTCGCTCGACGCGCTGCCCTCGGTCGCGGCGCGCGTCGAGGGCCGGGTCCCGATCATCCTCGACAGCGGCGTCCGCGGCGGGGCCGACGCCGTCACGGCGCTCGCGCTCGGGGCGACGGCGGTCGGGCTCGGTCGGCCCTACGCGTACGGGCTCGCGGTCGCGGGTGAGGAGGGCGTGCGCGAGGTGCTGCGGAACCACCTCGCCGAGTTCGACCTGACGATGGCGCTCGCCGGGCACGCCTCGGTCGCCGAGATCGGAGCGGAGACCGTCCGCTCGGCGTGAGCGGTGGGCATCCGCCGGCGCGTTCCGCGGATCAGGGGTGCTGGGGCGAGGTGAAGACGTCGTGCAGCGTGACCGTCTGCAGTCCCCGTTCGGCGAGGATCTCCTGCAGCCGGGGGAGCACGTGGGTCACGGGGTCGTGGTTCAGGTGCCCGATGACGATCCGGCCCGCCCCGAACCACTCGTCCGCGAGGTCGAGGATCTGCTGCTGCGACAGCTCGCCCGAGTCGCCGAGCGAGCCGTACCAGAGGGTGGGCACGGTGTAGCCGATGGCCGCGGCCGCGGCATCCACGCGGGCGTCGTGCAGGCCGTACGGCGGGCGGAAGTAGGGTCGCGCGTCGACGCCGTACACCGACCGCAGGTAGTCGTGGTTGTGCTGCAGCTGCCACTGGATCTCGGCGTCGCTGAGGGTGGTCAGGTCGGGATGCGACCACGTGTGGTTCGCCAGCTGGATCTGCCCGCGCTCGACGAGCGGGCGGATGGCGTCGGCGTTCTCGTCCCACGACGGGTACACGCCGTTGACGAAGTACGTGAGCCGGGTGCCGCTCGAGGCGGCGAACGCCGTGTAGGCGGCGACGACGGACGAATCCGTTCCGTCGTCGACCGTCCAGGCCATCACGTCGCCCGCCTCGGCGGGAAGCTCGGTGAGGGTGGCGTCCGGCGCCGGCACGCGGTCGAGCTCGGGTGCGGGATGCGCCTCGGCGACCTCGTCGTCGCGGCGGT
The DNA here is from genome assembly GCF_040496015.1 of Agromyces litoreus. Taxonomy (NCBI): domain Bacteria; kingdom Bacillati; phylum Actinomycetota; class Actinomycetes; order Micrococcales; family Microbacteriaceae; genus Agromyces; species Agromyces litoreus. The sequence goes on along the minus strand of NZ_JBEPKA010000016.1, from coordinate 32,529 downwards.
CCGACGCCCATCGACCGAACGCGAGGATCCCCACGACCCCGACCCCGGCCAGGAAGACGCGACGTGTGAAGCCCATGCGGGCACGCTCCTCCCCGTCGCCGTCGGAGGCGACCCCGGTGCTGTTCTACCCCTCGGGCGCCGCGGCGCTCGGTCGCGCCCTCCGCGCGGCGCGAAGCCGCGGCATCGGCGGGCCTCGCGATTTCGTAGGATGGAGGGCGACTTCGCGGGCGCTCGCCCGACGACACCCTCTCCCTTGGACCATTGGAGCCACCGTGGCCGCACCCAGCCGACTCGAATCCGTCATCACGCTCGCCCAGCACCGGGGCTTCGTCTTCCAGGCGGGTGAGATCTACGGCGGGTCGCGATCCGCATGGGACTACGGCCCCCTGGGCGTCGAGCTCAAGGAGAACATCAAGCGCCAGTGGTGGCGCACGATGGTGCAGGGACGCGACGACGTCGTGGGCCTCGACTCGAGCGTCATCCTGCCCCGCCAGGTCTGGGAGGCCTCGGGGCACGTCGACGTCTTCAGCGACCCGCTCGTCGAGTGCCAGCACTGCCACAAGCGCTTCCGCGAGGACCACCTCATCGAGGCGTTCGAGAACAAGAAGGGCCGCGCCCCCGAGAACGGCATGGCCGACATCGTCTGCCCGAACTGCGGCACCCGCGGCCAGTGGACGGAGCCCCGCGAGTTCTCGGGCCTCCTGAAGACCTTCCTCGGTCCGGTCGACGACGCGGCGGGCCTGCACTACCTGCGCCCCGAGACCGCGCAGGGCATCTTCGTGAACTTCGGCAACGTGCTGCAGGCGGCGCGCATGAAGCCGCCGTTCGGCATCGGCCAGATCGGCAAGTCGTTCCGCAACGAGATCACGCCGGGCAACTTCATCTTCCGCACGCGCGAGTTCGAGCAGATGGAGATGGAGTTCTTCGTCGAGCCCGGCACCGACGAGGACTGGCACCAGTACTGGATCGACGCGCGCCACCAGTGGTACATCGACCTCGGCATCGACCCCGAGAACCTGCGCCTGTACGAGCACCCGAAGGACAAGCTCAGCCACTACTCCAAGCGCACCGTCGACATCGAGTACCGCTTCGGCTTCTCGGGCGGCGACTGGGGCGAGCTCGAGGGGGTCGCGAACCGCACCGACTTCGACCTCTCGACGCACGCGCAGCACTCCGGCAAGGAGCTCTCGTACTTCGACCAGCAGAAGAACGAGCGCTGGACGCCGTTCGTCATCGAGCCCGCGGCGGGACTCACCCGCTCGCTCATGGCGTTCCTCGTCGACGCGTACCACGTCGAGGAGGTGCCGAACGCGAAGGGCGGCACCGACACCCGCACGGTGCTCAAGCTCGACCCGCGCCTCGCGCCCGTCAAGGTCGCCGTCCTCCCGCTCTCGCGCAACGAGAAGCTCTCCCCACTCGCGCGCGAGGTGGCGGCGAACCTCCGGAAGCACTGGAACGTCGACTTCGACGACGCCGGCGCGATCGGCCGCCGCTACCGCCGCCAGGACGAGATCGGCACGCCGTTCTGCGTCACCGTCGACTTCGACTCGCTCGACGACGACGCGGTGACGATCCGCGACCGCGACAGCATGGGCCAGGAACGCGTGCCGCTGGCCGAGCTCGAGGGCTACCTGGCCGCTCGCCTCGTCGGCGCCTGACCCGCCCCGGCGCCGGCGCCGGCCGCGGCGCGCGTCGCGCGCTCGCGAGCGTCCGACGGATGTCGCCTCCAGCGCCGCGACGCGACACGCACTGGACACTCGGCGGGCCCAGGTTCGCGACACCTGCGCCACCGGACATCGAAGCGTCGTACGCCGCTGGGGTGAGCCGCATGGACGCGGCATCCGGTGGCTCCGTCGCGATCACCGCCGACGTGCTCGCCGATGCTCCCGCCGGGCGTCAGCATTCCGTAACCCGGTGCGCGGGCGGCGTGCGGGCGCCCGGATTAGCGTGGAAGGCGAGCGGGCGGCCGTCGCCCGCGGATGAGGACGCCCACGATGCCCGCACGACCCGTACGTTCGACCGGAGCCGCCGCGCTGCTCGTCGCCGCGCTCGCCCTGACCGGATGCGCGACGGCCGGCACCGCGGCCGACGACACGACGCCCGCCGCCGCCCCGACGGCCGAGGCCCCGGAGCACGACGCCGCCGACATGGCCGACGACGCCGAGACCGACGACGCGCTGGATGACGCGGCGGATGACGCGGCCGACGCCGTCGCCGCGGGCGCCTACCTCGACTACGAGGACGGCCTCATCGAGGCGACACCCGGCGACAAGGTGCTGTTCTTCCACGCCACCTGGTGCCCGAACTGCCGCGCGCTCGACGAGCAGCTGCGCGCCGAGGGCGCACCCGACGGCCTCACGGTCTTCAAGGTCGACTACGACTCCCGCACCGACCTGCGCCAGAAGTACGGCGTGACGATGCAGACGACGGTCGTCTACGTCGACGACGCCGGCGAGAAGCTCTCGAGCGAGGTGCTCTACCAGGAGCCGTCGATCGACGCGCTCCTCGCCGCGGCCCCGTGACCGCGTCGCTGACCCTCGCGCTCGCGGCGGGCGTCCTGACCGTCGCGGCGCCGTGCGTGCTGCCGCTGCTGCCGGTGGTCGTCGGCGGGTCCATCGTGCAGGGCGGCGACGCCCGCCGTGCGCAGTGGCGACCGTACGTGATCGCCGGCTCGCTCGCGGTCTCCGTCGTCGCGTTCACCCTGCTGCTCAAGGCGACGACCGCCCTGCTCGGCATCCCGCCGCAGGTCTGGCAGGTCATCGCGGGCGGCATCGTGATCCTGCTCGGCATCGACCTGCTCTTCCCGCGGCTGTGGGACCGCTTCTCGACCGCGCTCGGACTGCAGAGCCGCAGCGGCGAGATGCTGGACCGATCGGTGCGCCGGCAGAGCGTCGGCGGCGACATCCTGACCGGGGCGGCCCTCGGGCCGGTGTTCTCCAGCTGCAGCCCGACGTATGCGCTCATCGTCGCCGCGGTGCTGCCGGTGTCGTTCGGCGAGGGCGTGCTGTACGTCGTCGCGTACGCGGTGGGCCTCGCGGGCATGCTGCTGCTGATCGCGCTCCTCGGGCGCCGGCTCGTGCGGCGCCTGGGCTGGCTCGCGAACCCGGAGGGGTGGTTCCGCCGGGTGGTCGGCGCGATCTTCGTGCTCGTCGGCCTCGCGGTCGTGACCGGCTTCGACAAGACGCTGCAGACGTGGATCCTCGACGCCGGGCTGTACGATCCGATCGCACGCCTCGAGGAGGTGATCGGTGGCTGACCAGGCCGACCTGCTGCTCGACGGGCGCCTCGTGCTCCTCGTCGATGACGATCCCACCGTGCTCGAGGTGTGCCGCGCCTACCTCGAGTCGGCGGGGTTCCGCGTGCAGGAGGCGGCCGACGCGTTCGTCGCGCTCGACCGGATCGCCGCCGAGCGGCCCGACCTCGTCGTCCTCGATCGGATGCTGCCCGGCATCGACGGCATCGAGGTGTGCCGCCGCATCCGTGCGACCTCGCAGGTCCCGGTGATCATGCTCACCGCGCTCGGCGGCGAGGACGACCGGATCGCCGGGCTCGAGGCCGGCGTCGACGACTACCTCGCGAAGCCCTTCTCGCCGCGCGAGCTGACGCTGCGCGTGCAGACCGTCCTGCGCCGGGCGCTCGCCGTCGAGGCGGCCGGGCTGGCCCCCGCCGGCTCCGAGTCCGCTGTCGTGTCGCGCGGGCCGCTCCGGATCGACACCGCGGCGCACACCGTCGACCTCGACGGGCGACGGCTCTCGCTCACCCAGCGCGAGTTCGAGCTGCTCGCGTTCCTCGCGCGGCGCCCCGGAACGGTCTTCTCGCGGGAGGACCTCCTGGCGGGCGTGTGGGGCTGGACCCACGGCGACCTCTCGACCGTGACGGTGCACGTGCGCCGCCTGCGCGAGAAGATCGAGGCGGATGCCGCGAACCCGCGGATGCTGGTGACCGTGTGGGGGTACGGCTACCGGTTCGACGACCCGGCCGCGACCGCGCCGCCGACCGGATCGGGGGAGTCGCCGTGAGCGGCGGAGACCTGCTCCTGGTCATCGGCGTCTCGGCCGCCATCGCGGCCGCGGTCGGCTTCGCCGCGTGGCTGCTGCTGCGGAGCTTCGCGTGGGCGCCGATCGTGGTGCACCTGGTGACCGTGGTGGTCGCCGCCGTGGCCTCCGTGGTCGGCGGGGTGCTCGTGGCGACCCAGGCGATGTACCTCTCCGACCACGACGCGCAGATCGCGCTCGCGATCGCGGTGACGAGCGGCGTGGTGGCGATCCTCACCGCGTCGATCCTCGGCACCGAGATCGCGCGCGCAGCGCGCGTCCTGCGCTCGGCCGCGGAGGACCTCGGTCGCGGCGTCCCCGTCGAGCGGCGCCCGCTGCCGATCGGGGAGTTCCGGTCGGTGCTCGACGAGCTGGCGGGCTCCGACGCTCGGCTCCGGGCCGCGCGGGAGGAGGTCGAGCGCCAGGAGCAGGCCCGACGCGAGCTCGTCACGCGCGTCGCGCACGACCTGCGCGTGCCGCTGGCCGGGATCCGGGCCCAGGCGGAGGCCCTGCAGGACGGGCTCGCCCCCGATCCCGACCGGTACCTCGCCCGCATCGGCTCGCAGGTCGACCGGCTCGATGCGCTGGTCGCCGACCTGTTCGCCGTGTCGCAGATCGACGCGGGCTCGCTGCGGCTGCGCACCGACCGGCTCTCGCTCGCGGACATCGCCAGCGACGCGGTCGCCGAGCTCCGCCAGCTCGCCGACGGTGCGGGCGTGACGCTCGAGTTCGTCGCGAACGGGTCCGCGACCGTCGACGGCGATGCGGTGCAGCTCGGGCGGGCGGTCACGAACCTCCTCGCGAACGCGTTGCAGCACACCCCCGCCGGCGGGGGGATCCGGGTCGCGGTGAACGGCGACGGCTCCGGCGGCGACGTGCGCCTCACGGTCGCCGACGCCGGCCCGGGCTTCGCGCCGGACGAGCTCGAGCACGCGTTCGAGGCCGGATGGCGCGGATCGGACGCCCGGTCGCCGCACCGGCTCGACGTGACCGGCGGCGCCGGACTGGGCCTCGCCATCGTCCGCGGCATCGCCCGTGCGCACGGCGGCGAGGCGTCGGCGGCGAACGGCCGCGACGGCGGAGCCGTCCTCACGGTGACCCTGCCCGCCGCGTCCTGAGCGGCGCCTGCCGCGCACCGGCCCTCCCAGCCAGACCCTCCGGCCCGGCTATCGGTCGCGTCGCGCCCCGGCGCGCATCGTTGCCGCGGTCCCGGTCGGATGCGATCATGACGCGGGACCGCAGCCTACGGCGACCGGGGGGAAGCCATGTCGAACGCATCCGGAACCGACCCGCGCGACGAGGACCGCACCGAGGTGATCGACCAGGGCGGGACCCCGCCGGCGTCCGAGGCGCCGCAGCGCAACGGGCTCGGCATCGCCGCGCTGGTCGTGGGCATCGTCGCGGCCGTCCTCGCCGTCATCCCGGTCGCGTGGATCGCGGGCATCGTGCTGGCCGTGATCGGGCTGGTCCTCGGCATCATCGCGCTCACCCGGGCCGACCGGCAGAAGGGCGTCGCGACGGCCGGCACCGTGGTCTCGGCCGCGGCGCTCGTGCTGGCCGTCGTCTTCGGCGTGCTGTACGCCACCGGCGCGCTCGGCGGGAGCCCGGCGCCGACCGCGTCGCCCACGCCCACGGCGACGCCCACCGAGACCCCGACCGAGACGCCCACCCCGACCCCGACGCCGACCCCCGAGCCGACCGTGCAGGAGTGGGCCGACCAGACCTGGGGCACCTTCTCGGCGGTCGACCAGGACGGCACCGGCGACCAGACCGTCGCCATCCCCGCCGGTGCGACCGGCGGCATCGTGACGGCGACCGTCGACGGCGGCGGGCTCACGCTCCAGCCGCTCGACTCCTCGGGCTCGCCGTCCGGTCCGCCGCTCGTGCAGGCCGAGGACGACTACGACGGGACGACCGCGTGGGGCGTGTCGGATGCCGCGGCCGCCGCGTCCATCCGGGTCACGGCGACCGGGTCCTGGACGCTCACCATCGCGCCGATGTCGTCCGCGCCCGAACTGCCCGGTTCGGTCGGACGTGACGGCGACGCCGTGTTCCTGTACGGCGGCGACGCCGCGACGCTGGCCGCGACCCACTCGGGCGACGACGCCGAGGACCCGTTCGTCGTCTCGCAGCAGACCGCGCAGGAGTTCGGCGGAGCGCCGCTGATCGACGTCACCGGGTCCTACGACGACAGCGTGCCGCTCTCGGCCGGACCGTCGGTCCTGACGGTGCACGCCGACGAGGACTGGACGATGACGGTCGGCTAGGCCGGCTCGGCCGGCCGGAGCGGCCGGTTGCGGATGGCCCGCCACTCGCGGCGCAGCATCCCGTAGGACGCCGTGTCCTGCCATTCGTCGTCCGCGAACTCGTCGTCGAGCAGGGTGGCCTCGCGGCGCATGCCGAGGCGCTCGCAGAGCCGCGCGGACGGGGTGTTGCGCGCATCGAGGTGCGCCACGACCCGGTGCGCCGCGAGCCGGTCGAACGCGAGGTCGAGCACGGCGTCGGCTGCCTCGGCTGCGAGCCCCCGGCCCTGGAAGCCCGGGTGCACGACCCAGCCGATCTCGAGTCGCGCCTGCGCGACGCTCGAGACGCGGAGCATCACGTCGCCGATGACGCGCCGCTGGAACACCATCGCGAGGAAGATCGGGTCGCCGTCCGCGCCGAGGCGTCGCATCCGCGATCGCGTGACGGTGTGCTCGCGAGCCTCGTCACGTCCGCGCTCGGGCCACGGGATGTATCGCAGCACCTCGGGCAGGCGCTGGTACTCCCACACGTCGGCGGCGTCCGTCGCCGCGAGCGGGCGCAGCGTCATCCGCTCGGTCGTCAGCGGATGATGCGCGACCTCGGCGACGTCGAAGGGCAGTCGCAGGGCGGGCGGGCCCGCGTCGGCGGCCTCGTCGGGCCGGGCGTGCAGGGTGGAGGACATCGATCCGCAGCGTACCGCGCCGACCTGCGAGGCGGATGCCGCCGGGCGGGGTCAGCCGGCGTCGGCGTCGCGACGCTCGGCGGCGCCGGTCTCGCCCGCCGACTGCGCGGCGGCCTCGGGCCGGATGCCGAACACGGCCTCGAGTCCCTCGAGCCACGCCTGCTGCTCGCCGGCGCGCGCGTACTCGCGCGAGCGCACCATCGGCGTGTGCAGCAGCACGCCCGCCATGTGCCGCAGCGCCGCCTCGGTCCGGCCGTCGTCGTCGCCGCGCGATCGGGCCCGGTCGATCTCCGCATCGAGCACGTCGAACACGTGGCGGCGCAGCGCGACGACCGCGGGGGCGAGGTCGAGCTCCTCGCCGACGCTGCCGAAGTTCCGGGCCGCGCGGTCGACGAGCTCGCGGGCCGCGTCGGTGGCGCCGAACTCCTCGAGCGGCGCGTGGATCTTGATCGTCTCGAGGTCGAGCAGCTCGACGCCGGGCACCTCGACGACGTCGGGGGCGACGTTGCGGGGGAGTCCGAGGTCGATCAGGAGTCGTCGCGACGACTCGGATCGGTCGTCCGAGCGGGCCTCGTGGTCGACCTCGGCGGCGCGGGGCAGCGGTCGCAGTGCCACCGGCGCCCGGTCGGCCGCGATCGCGAGTTCGGCCCGGCCGAGCTCGAGGAGCGCGCGATCGACGACGTGGTCGTCGGCGGTCGTGCAGGTCACGATCAGGTCCGCTCCGGCCGCCGCGGCGGCGAACTCCCCTGCGGCGACGGCGGTGATGCCGTGGTTCGCGGCGAATCGCGCGGCCCGCCCGGAGGGGGAGTGCACGGCGACGTCCACGACCCCGCGGTCGCGGAGCGCCGCCAGCGACGCGCCGGCGTAGCGTCCGGTGCCCACGAGGAGGACCCGCACGCCGGCCCAGTCGGTCAGGCGGCTCTCGGCCAGGTCGAGCGCGAGGCGCACCAGCGACCGGCCCTCGGCGCCGATGCCCGTCCGGTTCTTGACGCGCCGGGAGGTCTGCGAGGCCCGCTGGAACAGGCGCTCCAGCTCGGGCGTCGTGGTGCCGTCCGCGCGGGCCTGCTCGAGCGAGCGCCGCACCTGACCGGCGATCTCGCCCTCGCCGACGACGACCGACTCGAGGCCCGAGGCGACCGAGAACAGGTGGCCGGCCACGGCGTTGCCGTGCACGAAGCCGAAGGTGCTCCGCAGTTCCTCCGGGGCGAGGCCCGCGACCTCGCCGACGGCCCGGATCGCCTCGTGGACGGGCTCGACGGGCGACTCGCCCTCCGGGGTGTCGAGGTCGAGGTACGCCTCGAAGCGGTTGCACGTCGATACGACGACCGCACCGCGAACCGCGTCATGTCCGTCTGCGAGCCGCGTGCCGGCATCCCCGGCGGTGGCCGAGAGACGTTCGAGCGTGTCGAAGCCGGCGTTCTTGTGGCTCGCGGTGAAGCAGATGAGCACCGGTCGATTCTACCCGTGGTCGAAACCGGTGCCGACCAGCCACGTCATGCGGAGGTCAGGCCGCTGATCGTTCGGGGCGGATGATCGGGATCGCGCCCGTGAGCGGGGGCAGTTCGAGGCCCTCGGCGGCGAGTGCGGCGCGGTGGCGGGACTTCCAGGCCCGGACCGTCGCGAAGAAGGGAGCGTCGACGAGCGCGTACCGCCCCGCCCTCGGGTCGTGCAGCATCATCGGCAGTTCGATGCTCGAGCCGTCGCGGCGGATGCGCACGACCACGACCGGCACGCGCGCGCTGCCGGCGACGGTGGCGTCGGCGCGGATGTTGCGGACCTCGCGCCACGGGAAGGCCGCGGCCCGGCGCGGTCGGCGCCCACCGCCCCAGAAGGAGATCCCGGCGTCGTCGGCGACGATCGTGAACCTGCCCGGAAGCCGCGCGGAGCGACCGCCGGGCCGGGTGAGCTCGTCCAGCCCTCGGACGAGGGCGCCGTTGCGGATGCCGCAGCCGACGGCTCCGGCGTGAACGGCCTCGAGCGCGCGGCGCCGGGCGCGCGCCCTGGCCGAGGCCACGCCGCGCCGGAGCGCGGCGACGAGCAGGACGAGCCCGGCGACGGCGGCGAGGCCGAGCGGGATCGCCGCGCCGTCGACGCTCGGCAGCGTCGCGACCACTCGGTCGACGTCGGGTCGGAAGGCCGCGAGTGCGGCGATGAGCAGGGCGGTGGCGAGCGCGACCGTGGTGATGAGTCCGGTGCGGTGCCGCGTTGCGATGCTGGACACTGTGTGGTGCTCCGTGGGTGGCGGAGGCGCGCCGACGGGAGGGGGCCGAGCGGTGCGTCGTCGTGTCGGGGTGCACGACCCGACGACCATAGCGTCGCGCCCGCCACGCCGCCAGCCCCCGTGGGACGCGGGAGGGCCCTCCGGGGGGTCGCGCGACCGTTCCCGCGGATCAGCTTCGATCCAGTGGGATGGGGGAGGATGTCACGGTGATCCTCTCCCCGCAGCATCCGCTCGCCGCCGGCCTCACCCACGACTCGCGCCTCGTCCGCGCCACGCGCGGCCTGCGCAGCGACACGCTGCCCGTCTGGTTCATGCGACAGGCCGGCCGGTCCCTGCCGGAGTACCGGGAGCTCCGGGTCGGCACGCGCATGCTCGACGCGTGCCTCGATCCCGCCATGGCTGCCGAGATCACCCTCCAGCCCGTGCGACGGCACGGCGTCGACGCGGGCATCTTCTTCAGCGACATCGTCGTGCCGTTGAAGCTCGTGGGGGTCGACGTCGAGATCCAGCCCGGCCGCGGGCCGGTGTTCGGCCGTGCCTACGCGGATGCCGCCGCCGTCGCCGAGCTCACGGCGATCGATCCGGCCCGACTCGACGAGACGGTCGCGCCGGTCGCCGAGGCCGTGTCCCGCACGACGGCGGCGCTCGCCGACCTGACCGCGCCCGGCGCCCCGACCTCGACACCGCTCATCGGGTTCGCCGGTGCGCCGTTCACCCTGGCCGCCTACCTCGCCGAGGGCGGCCCGTCGAAGGACCACCTGGCCGCGCGCACCCTCATGCACGCCGATCCCGGCGCGTGGCGCGCGCTCATGGACTGGACCGCGGAGCTCACCGGCCGCTTCCTGCGGGCTCAGGTGCTGGCGGGCGCGTCGGCCGCGCAGCTGTTCGACTCGTGGGCGGGCGCGCTCTCGCTGGCGGACTACCGCGAGCACGTCGCGGCGGCGTCGGCGGCCGCGCTCGCCCACGTGCACGACCTCGCCTACGACGCGGTCGACGCCGACGCCGACGCCGACGCCGACGGCGTCGCGCAGCGGCACTCGGTCCCCGTCATCCACTTCGGCGTCGGGACGGGCGAACTGCTGGGCGCGATGAAGACCGACGTCGTCGACGTGGTCGGCGTGGACTACCGGGTGCCGCTCGACGTCGCCGCCGGTCGCGTGGGGGATGGGGTTCCGCTCCAGGGCAACCTCGACCCGGCCCTCCTGCCCGCGCCGTGGCCGGTGCTCGAGGCCGCCGTGCGCGATGTCGTCAGCCGTGGTCGCGCGGCTCCCGCGCACGTCTTCAACCTCGGCCACGGGGTGCCGCCCGAGACCGATCCGACCGTGCTCACGCGCGTGGTCGAGCTCGTGCACGAGGCCGGCCGATGACCACGGGGCTGCCCGTCGACGCCGGGGCGGGCGGGCCCGAGCGCCGGTCGGCCGATGTCGTCGTGGTCGGCGGCGGCGTCGCGGGGCTGGTCGCGGCGCTGGAGTGCGCGCGCCTCGGCCTCGGCGTCGTCGTGCTCGAGCAGGCCGACCGGGCCGGCGGATGCGTCGGGAGGATCGAACTCGACGGACTCGCGCTCGACAGCGGCGCCGAGTCGTTCGCGACCCGCGGCGGATCGGTGGCGGAACTCGTCGAGCGCCTCGGGCTCGAGGATCGGATCGTGACGCCGAACCCCGCCGGCGCGTGGCTGGCGTGGGGCGACCGAGGCGCCCGGCGCACCGCGCCGATGCCGCGCACGGGCGTGCTCGGCATCCCGGCCAACCCGCTCGGCGATGACGTCCGCGCGATCATCGGGTGGGGCGGCGCGTGGCGCGCGTGGCGCGACCGCATCACGCCGATCCTGCGGATCGGCCGCGCCGAACGACTCGGTCCGCTCGTGCGGCAGCGCATGGGCGACGCGGTCCTCGACCGCCTGGTCACCCCGATCTCGGCCGGCGTGTACTCGACCGACCCGGACGACCTCGACGTCGACGTCGTCGCGCCGGGCCTGAACGAGGCCATGACCCGCGCCGGTTCGCTGTCGGGCGGGGTCGCGCAGCTCGTCGAGGCGCGCCGCGCGGGCAGTGCCGTGCAGGGCCTGCGCGGCGGCATGCACACGCTCGTCGACGCCCTCCTCGCCGAGCTCGCCCGCTTCGGCGCCGAGGTGCGCACGGGTGTGCGCGCGACGGGGCTGCAGCGCGCCGTCGGGGCCGGGGCCGGGGCCGCCGCCGCCGCGCCCCGCGCGGCCTGGAGCGTGTCGGGCGACGTCCTGATGGCGCCGGACGCGTCGGCGGCATCCGGCGCCCGGGCGGATGACGCGGCGGCGGGCGCCTCGGGGATCGTCGTGGACGCGCGCTTCGCCATCGTCGCGACGCCCGCGCACGTGTCGCGGGCGCTCCTCGCCGATGTGCTGCCGGCTGACCAGCTCGCCGAGGAGTGGCCCTCGGCCGCCTCGGTCGAGCTCGTCACCCTCGTGCTCGACGCCCCTGCGCTCGACGCCGCCCCGCGCGGCACGGGTGTGCTCGTCGCCGCCGACACGCCCGGCGTCGCGGCGAAGGCGCTGACCCACTCGACGGCGAAGTGGTCGTGGCTGGCGGACGCCGCGGACGGACGCCACGTCGTCCGCCTCTCGTACGGACGGGCGGGCGGGGCGAACGCGCTCGACGGCCTCGACGACGACGCCGTCGCGGAGCGGGCGCTGCTCGACGCGTCCGCACTCCTCGGCGTCGACCTGGACCGATCGCGCCTGCGCGCGATGGGGCGCAGCGCCTGGCGGGACGCCCTCTCCCAGGCCGCCGTCGGCCAGCGCGCACGGGTGCGCGCGCTCGAGGCCGCGATCCCGGACGACGACGGGCTCGCGCTCGCCGGCTCATGGGTGGCCGGGACCGGGCTCGCGTCGGTCGTCCCGCACGCGATCGAGGCGGCCGAGCGCATCCGCCGCCTGGCCCTCCGGATCGCCGGGGAAGCATAGCCGGACCGGAATACGATCGGCCGGATCGCCCGGCAACCCCCTTGCGTCGCTCGGGTCGGGGTCTACGCTGGAGGGACGCTGTCTGGTGAACCGCAGCGGGGGATGGGGTGCATATGAAGGGCAAGATCCTCTTCGTCGTCGGTCTCGGCGTGGGCTACGTGCTCGGGACGAGAGCGGGACGGGAACGCTACGAACAGCTCCGCAAGGCCGCGGAGAACGTCTGGAACCAACCGGCCGTGCAGGACGGCGTGCAGACCGCGAAGGACTTCGCGATGGCGCGCGCCGGCGACGTCGGCGAGACGGTGCTCGACGGGGCGAAGAAGCTCGTCCGACAGGTCACCGGGAATGAGGGATCGTCCTCCTCCGGGTCGTCGTCCACCACGTCGGGGTCGAAGTCGACCTCGTCCGCGAGCTCCGGGGCGTCGAAGTCCTCGTCGTCGAAGTCCGGCTCCTCCTCCTCGAAGTCCGGCTCCTCCTCCTCGAAGTCCGGGTCGAAGTCGGGCTCCTCGGGGTCCGGCTCCTCCGGCTCGTCGAGTTCGTCCTCGTCCTGATCGATCCGCGGAGGTGACCTCCCGATGGCTGCACCACTGAACGACGACCGGTCGCTGTTCACGCTCGTCGGCGAACTGCCCGACCAGATCTCGGGGCTCGTGCGTGCCGAGATCGACCAGGTCAAGGCCGAACTGAGCTACAAGGCCAAGCACTTCGGCATCGGCGCCGGGCTGGTGATCGTGGCGGCCTTCGTCGGGATCTTCCTGCTCGGCACGCTGATCGCGACCGGCATCCTGGCACTCTCGCTGGTCATGCCCGGCTGGGCGGCGGCGCTGACCGTCTCCGGCATCCTGCTGCTCATCATCGCGATCCTCGTCGGCGTCGCGCTCGTGAACTTCCGCCGCGGCAGCGAGCCGCTGGAGTCGATCGAGAGCGTGCGCCAGGACATCGACGCCATCACCGGAAGGGGCGAGTATGGCGGCCGCAGCTGACGTCCGGCTCGACAAGGCCCAGCAGCGGAACCTCTCGCGGCTGCAGGCCCACGACAACGCGCGCGCCGCGCGCGACCAGCTCGCGGGCACGCTGAACGCACTCGAGGAGAAGCTCAACGTGCCCAAGCGCGTCGCGCGGGCGACCGGCCGAGCGAAGCGGCGCGTCCGCCGCTTCGCCGACGAGCAGCCCGGCGTCGCCGTCGCGGTCGCCGTCGGCGTGGTCGCCGCGGTCGGCGTCGGCGTGTGGCTCGTGGTGCGCGCGAACCTCGATCGCTGACCTGAACCCAACGAGGGAGGCCACGGTGTCCGACGTCCACCGGCCGACCGATCCAGGCGCCGCCGACGGCGCGTCCGCCGTCGACGCCTTCGCCGAACGGGTCTTCGGGGCGGCGCTCGGAGCGCTCGAGACGATGTCCGTGCACCTCGGCGACCGTCTCGGCTGGTACCGCATCCTGGCCGAGCGCGGCGCGCTGTCCTCCGGCGAACTCGCCGACGCGGCGGGCACGGGCGAGCGCTACACGCGGGAGTGGCTCGAGCAGCAGGCCGTGCTCGGCATCCTCGCCGTCGATGACGCCGCTGCCGAGGCGTCCGCGCGCCGGTACGAACTCCCGGCCGCGCACGCGGAGGTCCTCACGGACGCGGGCTCGCTCGCCTACAGCGCCCCGCTCGCGCGGATGATCGCCGGGTCGGCGATCCAGCTCCCGGCGATCCTCGATGCGGCCAGGTCGGGCGGCGGCGTGCCGTGGGAGCGGTTCGGCGCCGATGCCCGTGATGCGCAGGGCGACATCAACCGGCCGTGGTTCGAGCACCGGCTCGCCGAGGCGCTCGCCGGCGTGCCCGAGCTCGACGAGGTCCTCCGCCGGCCTTCGGCCCGGATCGTCGATGTCGGGTGCGGGCACGGATGGTCGACGATCGCGCTCGCCCGCGCATACCCGGATGCCGCGCTCGTGGGCGTCGACGTCGACGAGCCGTCGATCGAGGCCGCGCGCGCTCACGCCGCGGACGCGGGGCTCTCCGATCGGGTGACGTTCGTGCTCGGCGGCGGTGAGACCCTGGCCGACGAGGACGGGTTCGATGCGGGGTTCGTCTTCGAAGCCGTGCACGACATGCCGGCGCCGGTCGAGGTGCTCGCCGCATTGCGGCGGGCCGTTCGCGACGACGGGGCGGTCGTGATCATGGACGAGGCGGTCGCCGAGCGGTTCACCCCCGACGGCGATGAGGTCGAGCGGATCATGTACGGCTACAGCCTGTTCGTCTGCCTGCCCGACAGCCTCTCCACGCCGGGGTCCGTGGCCACCGGCACGGTGATGCGGCCCGCGGTGCTCGAGGGCTACGCCCGACAGGCGGGGTTCGCGGCAGCGGAGATCCTCCCGATCGAGGGATTCGCGGCGTTCCGGTTCACGCGCCTGCTCCCGTGACGGCGGTGCGCGGTCGGGGTCGCGGCCCGCTCGGACTGGTCCCGTCCTTTTTGACCTTTCAGGTTGCGGGGGGAGGATGGTCCCATGTCATTCCCAGCTGCCGACGGGGCAGCCGACGTGCCACAGACCGATTCCGATGCGACCGCCTCACCCGAGGGCTACACGCTCTTCGCCGTGCTCAGGAAGGACCCGGCCCGGCCGGACGACCTCGACGGCCACGACGTACCCCGGTTCGTGGACGAGCTCGACGGCGTGATCTCCCTCGTCGAGGACGAGGGCGTCGTCGTCCGCGGCGTCTACGACGTGTCCGGCCTCCGCGCCGACGCCGACGTGATGCTCTGGCTGCACGGCCCGACCGCCGAGGGCCTGCAGTGGGCGCTCCGCGAGCTCCGTCGCGCTCGGCTGCTCCGGGCGCTGCTCCCGACCTGGAACGCCATGGGCGTGCACCGCGACGCCGAGTTCAACAAGGCGCACGTGCCCGGATTCCTCCGTGGCGTCGAGCCGAAGGGGTGGCTCACCGTCTACCCGTTCGTGCGCAGCTACGAGTGGTACCTGCTGCCGGCGGAGGAGCGCGGCCGCATGCTGGCCGAGCACGGTCGCAAGGGCGCCGCGTTCCGCGGAGTGGTCGCGAACACCGTCTCGTCGTTCGCGCTCGGCGACTACGAGTGGCTCCTGCCGATGGAGTCGGACGAGCTCCTCGACCTCGTCGACATGATGCGCGACCTGCGCGCGACCGACGCGCGTCGGCATGTCCGCGACGAGCTGCCGTTCTACACCGGACGCCGCATCACCACCGCCGAGCTCGTGGAGGTGCTGCAGTAATGGCGGCGACGAACCTCGGCGGTGTCGGCGCCGACGCGCCCGAACGCGTACGCGCCGCGAGCGCGCCCGGCGGGCACCCGCTGCGAGGCGTCAAGCCCGCGCCCGCGACCTCCGCCCCGCTCGCGCCCGGCGCGGTCGTGCCCGGTGCGACCGAGCCCGCCCGTTCGGGCCCGGAGCACGTCGAGACGCCCGTCGCGTACGACGCGATCCTGCTCGCCGGCTTCGGCGGCCCGGAGGGCCAGGACGACGTGATCCCGTTCCTGCGGAACGTCACCCGGGGTCGCGGCATCCCCGACGAGCGCCTCGAGGAGGTCGCGCACCACTACCGCCACTTCGGCGGCGTGAGCCCGATCAACGAGCACAACCGGGAGCTGAAGGCGGCGCTCGAGGCCGAGCTGGCCTCGCGGGGCATCGACCTGCCGGTGCTCTGGGGCAACCGCAACTGGGACCCGTACATGAACGACGCCGTCCGCGAGGCGGGCGAGCGGGGCTTCACGAAGCTCATCGCGATCGCCACGAGCGCGTACAGCTCCTACTCGAGCTGCCGCCAGTACCGCGAGGACTACGCCGACGCGCTCGAAGACACCGGTCTGGCCGGTGTCGTGGAGATCGACAAGGTGCGCCAGTTCTTCGACCACCCCGGCTTCGTGACGCCGTTCGTCGAGGGCGTCCGCGACGCGCTGGCGAAGCTCGTGGCCGAGCACCCCGGCCTCGACACCGCGACCGAGGTCGAGGTGCTGTTCGCCACGCATTCGATCCCGACGACGGATGCCGCGAAGTCCGGCCCCGCCGAGCGCGGGTTCGGCGAGGGCGGCGCCTACGCCGCGCAGCACACCGCCGTCGCCGAGGTCGTCATGCGCGAGGCGGGCGCTGCGGAGGTGCCCTGGCAGCTGGTCTACCAGTCGCGCTCGGGCCCGCCGTCGCAGCCGTGGCTCGAGCCCGACGTGAACGACGCCATCGCCGAGCTTCCCGCGGCCGGCCGCAAGGCCGTCGTGATCGTCCCGCTCGGCTTCGTCAGCGACCACATGGAGGTCATGTGGGACCTCGACGAGGAGGCGATGGAGACCGCCGAGGAGCACGGGCTCGCCGCCATCCGCGTGCCGACGCCCGGCGTGCACCCCGCGTACGTCGCCGGGCTCGTCGACCTCGTCCTCGAGCGGGTGAACGGCACGCCCGCGGCCGAGCGCCCGCACGAGACCGACCTCGGCCCGTGGTACGACGTCTGCCGTCCCGGCTGCTGCGAGAACGCGCGTCTCGGCTTCAAGCCGGCGCTGGCGGGGATCGCACCGTGAACGCCGCGGCGCGGCAGCGCGACGTGATCCGGGTGGGCACGCGGGGCAGCGCCCTCGCCCTCGCCCAGACGCGCCAGATCGCCGAGCGACTGGGCAAGGCGGCCGACGTCGACATCGAGATCGTCACCGTCACCACGCAGGGCGACACCTCGCGCGCCTCGCTGCAGTCGATCGGCGGCACCGGCGTCTTCGCGGCCGCGCTGCGCGAGTCGCTGATCGCGGGGGAGTGCGACGTCATCGTGCACTCGCTGAAGGACCTGCCGACCGCCGACCATCCGCAGCTCCGGCTCGCGGCCGTGCCCAAGCGCGCCGACTCCCGCGACGCCCTGTGCGCGCGCGACGGGATGGCGCTCGCCGACCTTCCCGAGGGCGCCCGCATCGGGACGGGCTCGCCGCGCCGCATCGCCCAGCTCGCCGCCGCCCGTCCCGACGTGACGGCGGTCGACGTGCGCGGGAACATCGACACCCGGCTCGGCTTCGTCGAGCAGGGCGAGCTCGACGCCGTCCTGCTCGCCGCGGCGGGGCTGGGCCGGCTGGGCCGCGCTGAGGCCGCCACCGAGCACTTCGCCCTGAGCGAGTGGCCGACCGCGCCGGGGCAGGGCGCGCTCGCGCTCGAGGTGCGTGATGAGCGGCCGTCGCCCGCGCTGCAGCGCGGCCTCGCGGCCGTCGATCACGTCACCACGCGGGCCACGGTCCTGGCCGAACGGCTCGTGCTCGCCGGGCTCGAGGCCGGGTGCGCGGCCCCCGTCGGGGCGACCGCCTTCGTCGAGGACGAACTTCTGTTCCTCACGGCGACGGTGTACAGTGCCGACGGAGCGCGGCAGGTGACCAGCTCGCACGCCGCGACTCCCGACAGCCGCTCGGCCGCCGCCCTGGCGGACGCGGCTCGCGACGTCGCTGAGCGCGTCGTCGCGGAACTCCTCGGCAACGGCGCCGCCGACCTCTCGCCTGCCCAGGAGTCGCCGTGACCGAATTCGAACCGATGACCGGGGCGATCAAGCTGCCCGGAGCCGACGGCACCAAGCCGCTGGCCGGATGGCGCGTGCTCGTGCCCCGCGGCGGACCGTGGGGCGACGCGGTGGCGGCATCCCTGCGGGCCCGCGGCGCATCGCCGGTCATCGCGCCGATGATCAACTTCGCGCCGACCGACGACCAGCCGGCCCTCGAGGCGGCGCTCGCGAAGCTCGCCTCGGGCGGGTTCGACTGGGTCACGGTCACGAGCGCCACCACGGTCGACGTGCTCGCGTCGTACGGCGTGGTCATCCCGGAGTCGACGAAGGTCGCCGCGGTGGGCGAGACCACCGCGGCCGCCCTCGTCGCCGCCGGGTACCGCGCCGACATCGTCCCGAGCGAGGACAACTCGGCGAAGGGCCTGCTCGAGGAGTGGGAGCTCGCGACCGACGGCGCCCTGCCGCTGCGGGTGCTCGCGCTCCGCTCCGCGATCGCGAAGCAGGTCCTCTCGATCGGCCTGGAGCGCATCGGGCACGACGTCGAGGCGGTCGTCGCCTACCGCACGGTGGGGGTTCCCGTCGCGCAGAAGGTCGTCGACGACGTCCGCGCCGGCAAGGTCGACGCGATCCTCGTGACCTCGGGCAGCGTCGCCGAGCAGGTGCATTCGCAGCTCGGCCCGGTCCCCGATCGGACCCTCGTCGCCGCGATCGGCCCGCAGACGCAGAAGGACGCCGCGGCCATCGGGCTGCGCGTCGACGTGATCGCCGCCGAGCGTTCGGCCGAGTCGCTGATCGACGCCGTGGTGAACTCGGCGCTCGCGAGCGCCTGACCGGTCGCCGCCCTGATCCATCCATCGGGCGCCCAGCCGCGCGCGCGTAGGCTTGGCGGGTGACTTCCGCACCCGTCCCCCGCGTGCGGCCCCGGCGCCTGCGTGAGACGCCGGCCCTGCGCCGCCTCGTGTCCGAGACCCGCCTGCACCCCTCCGAGCTCGTGCTCCCGATCTTCGTGCGCGAGGGCGTGACCGAACCCATGCCGATCGCCTCCATGCCGGGCGTCGTGCAGCACTCGCTGGACTCCGTGAAGGGCGCCGTGACCGAGGCCGCCGAGGCGGGCGTGGGCGGCGTGATGCTGTTCGGCGTGCCCGAGACGCGCGACGCGACCGGCTCGTGCGGTGTCGACCCCGACGGCATCCTGAACGTGGCGACCCGCGTCGTGGCCGACGAGGTGGGCGACGGCCTCGTGGTGCAGACCGACCTGTGCCTCGACGAGTTCACCGACCACGGGCACTGCGGCGTGCTCGACGCGCAGGGCCGGGTCGACAACGACGCCACGCTGGAGCGCTACCGGGAGATGGCGCTCGCCCAGGCTGCCGCCGGCTCGCAGCTGCTCGGGCTCTCCGGGATGATGGACGGCCAGGTCGCCGCCGTGCGCGACGCGCTCGATGAGTCGGGCCGGACGGATGTCGCCCTGCTCGCCTACTCGGCCAAGTACGCCTCGGCGTACTACGGCCCCTTCCGCGACGCCGTGGAGTCGACCCTCGAGGGCGACCGCCGCACCTACCAGCTCGACCCGGGCAACCGTCGCGAGGGGCTGCGCGAGGCCATGATCGACATCGACGAGGGCGCCGACGTCGTGATGGTCAAGCCTGCGGGCTCCTACCTCGACGTGCTGGCCGACGTCGCGGCGGCGAGCGAGGTGCCGGTCTGGGCCTACCAGGTGTCGGGCGAGTACTCGATGATCGAGGCGGCGGCCATGCACGGCTGGATCGACCGTCGCCGCGCCGTGATCGAGTCGGTGCGCGGCATCCGCCGTGCCGGCGCCGACGCCGTGCTGACGTACTGGGCGACCGA
The DNA here is from genome assembly GCF_040496015.1 of Agromyces litoreus. Lineage (NCBI taxonomy): Bacteria > Bacillati > Actinomycetota > Actinomycetes > Micrococcales > Microbacteriaceae > Agromyces > Agromyces litoreus. Next base: position 13,097 of record NZ_JBEPKA010000016.1, on the reverse strand, counting down.
GCTCGCCGGATGGCTCCGGGAGGGGACCGAATGACCACCGCACCCACGGCGACGAACGCCGACCTCTTCGCCCGCGCGCAGGCCGCGATCCCGGGCGGGGTGAACTCGCCCGTCCGGGCGTTCCGCTCGGTTGGCGGCACGCCGCGCTTCCTCGTCTCGGCGCAGGGCGCCTACGTGACCGACGCCGAGGGCCGCGAGTACGTCGACCTCGTCGCCGGGTGGGGCCCCGCCATCCTCGGCCACGCGCACCCCGAGGTCGTCGCCGCGGTGCAGGATGCCGCCGGCCGCGGCCTCTCGTTCGGCGCGTCGAGCCCTGTCGAGACCGAGCTCGCCGAGCTCATCGAGGCGCGCGTCGCGCCGGTCGAGAAGCTGCGCCTCGTGTCGACCGGCACGGAGGCGACCATGAGCGCCATCCGCCTCGCCCGCGGCTTCACCGGGCGCGACCTGCTCGTGAAGTTCGCCGGGCACTACCACGGCCACTCCGACGGCCTGCTCGCCGAGGCGGGCTCGGGTCTCGCGACCTTCGCCCTGCCGGGCTCGGCGGGTGTGCCGGCCGACGTCGCCGCGCTCACCCTCGTGGTGCCCTACAACGACCTCGACGCGCTGCGCGCGGTGTTCGCCGAGCACGGCGACCGCATCGCGGCCGTGATCACCGAGGCCGCCGCGGCGAACATGGGCGTCGTGCCGCCGCTGCCCGGGTTCAACCGCGCGCTCGTCGAGCTCGCGCACGCGCACGGCGCGCTCGTCATCAGCGACGAGGTGCTCACGGGCTTCCGCGTCTCGAAGGCCGGTTGGTGGGGCGTCGAGGCGGGTACCGACAGCGAGTCCACGCCCGACCTCCTCACGTTCGGCAAGGTCGTCGGCGGCGGCATGCCCGTCGCCGCGCTCGGCGGCCGCGCCGAGGTCATGGAGCGCCTCGCGCCGCTCGGCCCGGTCTACCAGGCGGGCACGCTCTCCGGGAACCCGGTCGCGGTGACCGCGGGCGTCACGACGCTGCGCCTCGCCGACGACGCGGTCTACGCGAAGCTCGACGAGGTCTCGGCGCTCCTGCAGCGCGAGGTCTCGGCGGCGCTGTCGGCCGAGGGCGTCGCGCACGGCGTGCAGGTCGCCGGCAACCTCTTCAGCTTCCTGTTCGGCGAGTCCGTCGCCGGCGGCGCCCGCGACTACGCGGGCGTGCTCGCGCAGGAGTCGTGGCGCTACGCCCCGTTCTTCCACGCGATGCTCGACGCGGGGGTCTCGCTGCCGCCGAGCGTCTTCGAGGCGTGGTTCGTGACGGCCGCGCACGACGAGGCCGCCGTCTCGCGCATCCTCGACGCCCTCCCCGCCGCGGCCCGCGCCGCGGCATCCGCTCGCCCGCCCGCCTGAACCGCACGCCGCGGTTCTCAGGAGTTGTCCGGCGTGTCGCGTCGCACGGCGGCGTGCCGTCCTGAGCAGCGGCGCGATCCAGGCACGCGCTCCTGAGCAGCGCGCGGTTCGGGGCCGCGATAGGAGGAATCGTGCACCGCCCGCTTCGGCGTTTGTGGAGCGTCGACGACCTGAGCGCGCGAGGGCTCGGGCAGGATGGGACCATGGCCAACCTGCGCGTGCACGACGACCGGCTCGAGGTCCACCTCACGCCGGCCGAGAAGTCGCTCGGGTTCCGCAGCGCCGACATCGTGGTGCAGCGCGACGACATCCGCTCCGCGATCATCACCGACGATCCGTGGATCTGGATCCGCGGCATCCGCCGCCGCGGCACCGAGGTCCCGCTCGTGGTCGCCGTGGGCACCTGGAAGACGCACAACGGCAGCGACTTCGTGATCGTCAAGCGGAAGCGGCAGGCCGTCGTGCTCGAGCTCTCGGGCGGGGAGTTCTCGCGACTGCTGCTGAGCACCAGTCACGCCGCCCAGCTGATCGACCGGCTCAAGGTCGGCGGTCCGGACGACGACGCCGAGCCCCAGCCCATCGACTCCGACGACTGAGGGCCGCTCGAGCGCGCTCAGGCGAACAGCAGCAGCACGAACCCGATGAGCGGGAGGACGCCCTGCACGAGCGCGGGGCGCAGGTAGCCGGGGCCGGTCGTGGTCAGCACGACCGCCGCGCCCGCCATGGCCGCGGTCGAGAACAGCGCCAGCACGCGGCCGGACTCCGCGGACCCCGTCCACAGCAGCACGAGCCCCGCGATCGCGCCGATCCCGAGGAAGAGGTTGTAGAAGCCCTGGTTGTACGCCATCGGGCGCAGCGTCCGCGCCTGCTCGTCTGACCTCACGCCGAAGATCCGCCGGGTCGACGGCTCCATCCAGCGGATGCTCTCGAGCACGAAGATGTAGACGTGCACGAGTGCCGCGAGCGCGACGACCACGCTCGCGAGGATCGCCACGAGGCTCATGTCGGTCTCCCTCCGTTCCCGTCGCGGCTCACGAGACGTCCCGTCGCCATGTGGTCGCCCCGCCGACGATCGCCGTCACGACCGCGATGGCGAGCAGCACGAGCCCGCCCTGCCACCAGTCGAGCGCGTCGGTCGCGCCGATGGAGACGACGCCGTAGAACGAGGCCCCCACCAGCGCGTCGCTCGCCGCGCCCGGCAGGAACCGGCCCAGGCTCGCCGTCACGTCGTTCAGCGACGCCACGAGCCGCAGCACCGGCTCGACGAACTGCGTGAACGCGATGACGATCACGATCGCCGCGACCTGGTTCGGGACGATCGCGCCGAGTCCGACCCCGATCGCCCCCCAGAGCGCCATCGCGAGGATGCCGCGCCCGACGAGCGCCCACGTGTCGCTCGCGTCGAGCGCCGTGTCGAGGTCCCACGCTGCGAGGGCCGCGGCGCCGGATGCCACCGAGGTCGCGAACGCGATCACGCCGAAGAGCGCCCCGATCACGAGCTGGGAGACGAACTTCGCCGACAGCACGGCCGTCCGGTGCGGCTGCACCAGGAAGGCGCCGGTGAGCGTGCGATGGCGGAACTCGGTCGTGACCGCGAGCGCCCCGAGCAGGACCGGGAACACGTACCCGATCGACGACGCGAAGCTGTAGAGCAGGGGGGCCAGGTCGGCACCGGGCGGCAGCGTCGTGGTGCCGCCGGCCGAGGCCGCCTGCTCGGGGTTCTCGAGGGTCCAGCCGAAGAACGCGCCGAGCCCGCCGGCGAGCATCGCGACGTAGGCGACGAGGACGAGCGCGAGCAGCCACCACATGCGCGTGGTGAACACCTTCTGGAACTCCGCGGCGATCGATCGCATGCCCGGCCTCACTCCCCGCCCTCGCCGACGAGCGCGAGGAACGACTCCTCGAGCCCGGACTTCAATGGATGCAGCGAGCTGACCTCGACCCCGCCGAGGAATGCCGCGTGGCCGACCACCCCGGCGTCCGGTTCGGAGACGATGAGCCCGCCGCGCCCCTCGGCGTACTCCAGCCCGGCCTGGTCGAGCGCCGCGGCGAGCCGCGCCCGGTCGGGGGAGTCGATGACGGTGCGCGGCGACGCGTCGAGCTCGAGGCTCGAGAGGCTTCCGATCCGGACCAGCCGGCCTCGGGAGATGATGACGACCTCGTCGACCGACTGCTGCACCTCGCTGAGCAGGTGCGAGCTCACGAGCACGGTGCGCCCCTCGCGCGCGAGCGATTGCAGGAACACGCGGATCCACTTGATGCCCTCGGGGTCGAGGCCGTTGATCGGCTCGTCGAGCACGAGCACCCCGGGATCGCCGAGCAGCGTGGTCGCGAGCGAGAGCCGCTGCCGCATGCCGAGCGAGTACCCGCCGACGCGCCGGTCGGCGAACTCGGTCAGGCCGACCTGCTCGAGCACCTCGTCCACGCGCCTCGCCGGGATGCCGGCGCCGGTCGCCGTGACGCGGAGGTGGTTGCGAGCGGTCCGTCCCGGATGGAACGCCGCGTCCAGCGCAGCCCCGACCGCCCGTGCGGGGTCGGGCAGGTCGCGGTACGCGGTGCCGCCGAAGGTCGCGGTGCCCGAGCTCGGCCGCACGAGCCCGAGCAGGGCGCGCAGGGTCGTGGTCTTGCCCGCCCCGTTCGGCCCGAGGAATCCCGTGACGTGCCCGGGCTCGACCCGGAAGGTGAGGTCGTCGACCGCGGTGACCGCGCCGAAGCGCTTGGTCAGGCCGGTGATCTCGATGGGCATCCCGTCGCTCATGCACGCTCCTCGGTCGAGGCGGGGTCGGTCGGTGGCGCGTCCAGCCTACGGATGCCGGGCGGCACGACGCCGCCCGCGTACAGCATCGCGGCGAGGTCGTGCAGCGCGGCCAGCACGACGCGCTGGGGGAGGGGGCCGTAGGACACGCGTGCGACGCCGAGCTCGGCGAGCCGGTCCGGCGGCGGGACGGAGGGCAGGCCGATGACGCTCACGCGGCGCCATCCGATGCCCTCCACGAGCTCGCTGATCTCCGGCTCGCCGAGATCGCCCGGCACGAACACGCAGGTCGCGCCCGCGTCGAGGTAGGCGCGCCCGCGCTCGACGGCATCGGCGATCCACGTCGCGCGGGGCCGGTCCCGCCCGAGGATCCAGGCGTCCGTCCTCGCGTTGAGGGCGAACGGGACCCCCTCGGCCTCGGCGGCCGCGACGGCCGCGCGGACGGCGGCGACGGACTCGGCGAGCGGCGCGAGACGGTCCTCGAGGTTGGCGCCGACGACGCCTGCGCCGACGGCACGGCGCACCGTCTCGCCCGCGTCGCCGTATCCCGCCTCGAGGTCGGCGCTGACCGGCAGGTCGACCGCGGCGGCGATGCGACCGGTGACCGCGAGGACCAGGTCGAGCGGGATGCGCTCGCCGTCGGGATAGCCGTGCGCGGCGGCGATCGACGCGCTCGCGGTGGCGAGGGCCCGGCTCTCGGGCACGGCGGCGACGGCCGCGGCGCTGGCCACGTCCCAGACGTTCACGACCTGGAGGAGGTCGTCGTCGGCGTGCAGGCGCCGGAGCTCGGCGCCCGCGTCGGCGGGGGTCATGCGCCCAGACTATGGCCGAGCGGGGGCGGTGTGACGGGAGTCGGGGCGGGGCGGCGCCCGTCCGGGGCCCGGGCGTCCCCCGGATTGGGGGCGTCCACGGCCGGCTACGCAGCCCGGTCGCCGACCGCCCGGCGGAGGCCGGCGACGAGCCGGTCCACGTCCTCGTCGTCCGTGTACGGGGCGAGTCCGACTCGGAGCCCGCCCGCGTCGCCGAGGCCGAGGTGCCGCGATGCCTCGAGCGCGTAGAAGTTGCCGCTCGGCGCGAGCACGCGATCGGCCGCGAGCGCCTCCGACAGCGCTGCGGCGTCGGTTCCGTCGACGGTCAGGAGGAGGGTCGGCGTGCGGCGGCGGGCGTTCGAGCGCACGCGCACGCCGGCGATGTCGTCGAGCTCGGACTCGAGGCGAGCCAGCAGCCGTGACTCGTGCGCGTGCAGGGCCGCGTACGACGCGGCCAGGCGCGCGCGGCGCGGCTCGCTCTCATCCTGCCCGTCGTCGAGCGCGGACAGGACGTCGACGGCTGCGGTCACGCCCGCGAGCAGCTCGTAGGGCAGGGTCCCGAACTCGAACCGTTCCGGGACGGCGTCGGTCGCGGGCAGCAGCTTGTCGGGGTGCATGCGCTCGAGCAGCGCCGGATCGGCGACGAGCACGCCGCAGTGCGGCCCCAGGAACTTGTACGGCGAGCACACCATCAGGTCGGCACCGAGCGCGCCCAGGTCGGGGAGGGCGTGCGCGGCGAGGTGCACGGCGTCGACGAACACGAGCGCGCCCGCGGCGTGCGCCGCGCCGGCGATCGCGGGGAGGTCGGGCATGGTGCCGACCAGGTTCGACGCGGCGGTGACCGCGACGAGTCGCGTGCGTTCGTTCAGGACGGCGGAGACCGACTCGACCGGCAGCTCGCCCGTGGCCGGATCGAACGCGGCCCACCGCACGACGGCGCCCGCCCGCTCGGCGGCCTGCACCCACGGCCGGACGTTCGAGTCGTGGTCGAGCCGGGTCACGACGACCTCGTCGCCGGGGCCCCAGTCGCGCGCCAGGTGACGGGCGAAGTCGTAGACGAGCTGCGTCGCGCTGCGGCCGTGGACGACCCCGCGCGGGTCGGCCCCGGTGAGGTCGGCGACCGCCGCGCGGAACGCCGCCACCGCGGCATCCGCCCGTCGCGCCGACTCGCCGAGCCGGCCGCGGTTCGAGAGGGGGCCGGTCAGCGTCGACGCGATCGCGTCGCCGACCTGCCGCGGCGTCTGCGTTCCGCCCGGCCCGTCGAACAGCGCCCAGCCGTGCTCGAGCGCAGGGAACCAGGAGCGGATGCGGTCGACGTCGTAGGCCATGGGCGCGAGCCTAACGGGCCCGAGAACGGGTCGGACCGGCCGATCAGGCAGCGCGAGTACGATGCGCCCCATGGCCGCGCACTCGGCGGCGCGCCGGCGTCGGCGTCGGAACTCGCGCATCCTGACGGTGGTCGCGCTGTCGCTCGCGGCGGCGACGACCGGCGGCTGCGCGTCCGGGCCGCCGTACGACCAGCTCCTCAGCGGCGACGAGGAGCTCATCGCGATCGCGCGCGAGGGATCGACGCAGGCCAGGGACCGCGTCGCCCTGGCCCTCATCGATGGCGACGACGTGCGCACGGCCTTCGTGTCGGCCGATGCCGGCACCGGGTTCGGGCTCGGCGGGGCGACGCGCGGCCTCACCGGACTGCTGCTCGCCGACGCGGTCGAGCGAGGGGAGGTCTCGCTCGACGACGCGGTCGGCGCCCACCTCGACCTCGGGGACGCTCCGGCGGCGACGCTCACCCTCCGCGACCTCGCGACCAACCGCTCGGGGCTGCCGCAGGATCCGCTCGGCGCGGCCGCCGCCGCTCCGGCGCCCGGTGGGGGCGCCGACGCGGTCGATCGGGGCGGCCTGGCAGCGCTGCTCGACGAGGTCGCGGCGGTCGACCTCGTGCCCGAGCTCGAGTACAACCCGAGCGACTTCGCCGCGGCACTGGTGGGACAGGCCGTCGCGTCGGCGGCGGGCGCGCGGTTCGCCGACCTGCTCGCCGAACGCGTGTTCGCGCCCGCCGGGATGACCGGCGCCGTCGTGGTCGAGTCCGGGGCGCTGACGCCCGACGGCCTCGCGCAGGGCCACGATCGGCGCGGTGAGCGGGTCGCGGCGCGCGGCAGCGGCGCGTATGCACCGGCGGTGGGCGTCGTGGTCGACCTCGACGACGCGGTGGCGCTCGCCCGCGCGATCCTCGACGGACCGTTCGCCGGAAGCGCCGCGCTCGCTCCGATCGCCGACACGAGGTGGCCGCAGATCTCCGTGGGCCTCTTCTGGGAGCAGGTCGAATCCGACAGCGCCGCCGCCGTCTACGTCGTCGGCTCGGCGGAGGGCTTCACCGCGGCGATCCTCGCCGATCCCGAGGCCGGGCGCGCGGTCGCCCTGCTCTCGAACGCCGAGGTGGCATGGCCGTGGTCGCGCCTGCGACCACTCGTGGACCTGCTCGGCGGCTGACGATTCAGCGCGTGCCCGGTGCGGCGAGTCGCCGGTCGGCGACGAGTTCGCCGAGCAGCGCGTCGGCGAGGGCCGCGACCGTCGCGTCGTCGTCGCCCGGGTAGCGCACGGCGAGCTCGGCGCCGTCGAGGGCGCCGCCGGTCGCGGCGAAGCGCGATCCGCGCTGCTGCATCCACTCCAGCGCCTGGCCGTCCCACGCCGATCCGGCGAAGACGAGCGCGCGGTAGTCCTGGGTCTTCGTGAGGTAGACGTCGACGTGGGACCAGTCGCCGGTCTCCGACGCGAACGCACCCAGGCGCGGCACCTCGCGCAGCATGAGCGCCGACTGCTGGGCGCTCGAGAGGCGTTCGGCGGGCGCGAGCACCCACGTGCCGTCGGGACCGGCGAGCAGGTCGGCGAGCGGGTCGAGCCAGTCGGTCGACGACTCGAGCAGCGCGGCGTTCGCCTCGGCGCCGCGCCGCAGCGCCGCGGCATCGAATCGCGCGGGCGGCGCCGTGCCGAGCAGCTCGCCGAGCACCTCGTCGAGCACGGCGAAGGTCGCGCGGAACGTGCGGCACGCGACCCCCGAGGCCTCGACTCCCGCGTGCAGCGGCACGACCACGTCGGCGGCCGCGGCGAGGGGCGACGCGCTCCGGTTGGTGATCGCCACGAGCCGGCCGGTGCCGCGGTAGCGTTCGACGGCGCGGAGCACCTCGACGCTCCCGCCCGTGGCGGAGACCGCGACGACGACCAGGTCCGGCGCGGCGGGCGGCAGCAGCTCGACGCTCGCGAGCTCGACGAGCACGTTCGCCCCGACGGCGCGGAAGCGGCGCGCGACGACGTCGGCGGCGTAGCGGCTCGAGCCCATGCCGACGACGAGCACCCGGGAGGCGCCGAGGAGGCCGAGCCGGTCGAGTCCGGGGAGCCCCGCATCGATCGCGTCGGCGAGGCGGCCGAGGGACTCGGGGATCAGGTCGAGGTCGGCTCGAAAGGCGGCGGTGTCCACGGGTCCTCCGGGAGGTCGTCGGTCGGCGGGTGGCGGTGCGTGACGGCCGCATCGGGCGCATAGCGCCAGCGCGGGAGGAAGCGGTCCGCATAGGTGAGTTCGGCGGCCAGCTGCTCGGCCTCGAAGCCGGGCAGGAGTGCCGGATCGAACAGCTCGCGCTGCACGAGCGTCGAACGGTAGGCCGCGAGCAGTGCGTCGCGGGCGCGGTCCGCCCACTCGAACGCGGCGGGTTCGGATCGGCCGAGGCGCTTCTGCGCGACGGCGGCGACGAGGTCGAGCGACACCAGCAGGTGCGCCACGTCGCGCGCGGCCGCATCCGTGCGCTCGCGGCCGGCCGCATCGAGCTGGGGATCGCCGTCGAAGTCGATGACCGTGTACCGGTCGGGCGTACCGGGGGAGCGGAGCACCTGCCCGACGTGCAGGTCGCCGTGCAGGTCGAACACGAGGCCGGGCGCGGCATCGCCGAGCGAGCGGATGTCGCGGCGCAGCGCCTCCGTGCGGTTCCGCAGGCGAGCGGCGGTCGGCCCGCCCGAGCGGCGGGTCGCCTCGATCGCGGCGTCGAGTCCGGCGTGCGCGCGCCGCTCCCTGGCGGCCGGCGCGTCGGCCGACGCGGGGATCGCCCGCGCGCCGAGGACGTCGTGCAGCCGAGCGACGGTCGCGCCGAGCGCGCGGGGGAACTCCGGTTCCGGGCCGCCGTGCCCGAGCAGGGCCGTCACGTCGTCGACCGCCCAGTCCCACCCGTCCTGCGCGTCGGGCAGGTACTCGGTCACGATGGCGAGGGTCGAGGTGCCGAGCGACGGATGGCGCCATCCCACTCGCCCCGCGAGCGCGGCGACGTCCCTCGAGCCCGCGTCGGCGAGGCGCTCGAGGAGCATTCCGGCGCGGTCCGCCGCCGCCCAGCTGCCGACGACCTTCACGACGAGGCGTTCGTCGACGATGACCGAGGTGTTCGTCTGGTCGACCGCGATCGCCCGCTCCGCGGCATCGGCCGGCACGCCCGGATCGACGAGCCGCGCGAGGGCCCGCGCGATGCCGTCGCCCGCGGCCGGACGAGCGCCGTCGAACGCGACCTCGCCCGTGGGCGCGACGGAGAGCATGCGGCCGGCGATCTCGGGCCGCTCGCCGCCGAGCAACGAGTTCATTGAATTCGGATTGTAACAACTGTGCAAAACAGGCTCCAGAGCGTCCCGAAGACCATTGCGGTTTCTTGATGCCCGGTGCAACAATTCCTCAACCTTTCCGACGTCCCCAGGAGGTCCCTCATGCCCACCACGCGTCGCATCTCCATCGCAGCGGCCGGAACCGCTGCCGTCGCACTCGCCCTCACGTCATGTGCCGGCGGCGACGCCGGCGAGGGGTCGGGAGTCGACCGCAGCGCCGACATCACGGAGCAGACGCTCACCGTCTCGATCTGGGCCGACTACTACCCCGAGGACCTCGCCGAGCAGTTCGAGGAGGCGACGGGCGTGAAGACGACGATCGTCAACCACGCCACGAACGAGGACGTGGTCGCGAAGCTCACCGCGAGCTCCGACCCCGGCATCGACGTCGCGTTCGTCTCGGGCCAGTACGCGCAGGCGCTCGCCGAGCAGGGCCTGCTGCAGGAGCTCGACAAGGAGCTCGTGCCGAACGAGTCGAACCTGTACCCCGAGGCGCTCGAGCTCGCCTACGACCCGGGCAACGTGTACTCCGAGCCGTACGCCTGGGGCACCACGGGCCTCTGCTACCGGCCCGACCTCACCGGCTTCGACCCGACCTCGTGGAACGACCTGCTGGACCCGAAGCCCGAGCTCGACGGCAAGACGACCATGCTCTCGACCGACCGGTGGCTCGCGCTTCCCGCGCTGAAGGCGGCCGGCTACTCGGTGAACACGACCGACGACGCCGAGCTCGAGGACGCGAAGGCCCAGCTCCTCGAGACGAAGCCCACGCTGCTCGCGTACGACGACACGACGTTCTACTCCAAGCTCGTCTCCGGCGAGGCCGCGCTGGTCGAGGCGTGGGACGGCTGGTGCAACTACGGCATCGCCGAGAACCCCGACATCACCTTCGTGGTGCCGGAGGAGGGCGCCGACCTCTGGGTCGACACCATGACGGTGCTGAAGAGCTCGGAGAACAAGGAGGCCGCCATGGCCTTCATCAACTACATCCTCGACCCCGAGGTGCAGACCTGGGTCGCCGAGAACATCCTCTACAAGGTGCCGAACCAGGTCGCCATGGAGGCGCTCGACCCGTCGCTCGTGGAGTCGTTCCCGACGCTCGGCATCACGGTCGACGAGCTCTTCGAGCAGGAGGTGATCGTCGACCTCGGCGAGGACTCGCTGAAGTACGTCGACCTGAACGCGGAAGTCCTCGCGACCAACTGATCCGGAGCGCCGTGACCACCGAGACCCGGCAGGCGGCCCCCGCCGTGCGCGCCCAGCGCGCCCGGCGGGGGCTCGCCGCGGCGCCCTTCCTCGCGCCCGGCATGCTCTTCCTGATCGTCTTCATGGCGATCCCGGTCGGGCTCCTGGCCTTCTACACGTTCTTCAAGCGCGGCCGCTTCGGCGGCCTCGTCTTCGAGTTCACCCTCGACAACTGGGCCAAGCTCGCCGAGCCCCTCTACGTCGGGGTCATCCTGCAGTCGATCGGGCTGGCGCTGGTCGTCACCCTGCTCGCCCTGCTCCTCGGCTATCCGATGGCGTACGCGATCGCCGGCCTGTCGCAGAAGTGGCGGACCGTGGCCCTCGTCGCGGTCGTGCTGCCCTTCTGGACGAACTTCCTGATCCGCACGTACGCGTGGATCCTGCTGCTGAACAACGCGGGATTCGTGAACCAGTGGCTGCAGGCGATCGGGCTCACGGACGAGCCGATCTCGATGCTGTACACGCCCCAGGCCATCGTGGTCGGGCTGCTGTACATGTACCTGCCGCTCATGGTGCTCCCGCTGTACGCTTCGCTGCAGCAGCTCGACCCGTCGCTGCGCGAGGCGGCGACGAACCTCGGCGCGTCGCCGTGGCGCGCGTTCCGCACGGTGACCCTGCCGCTGTCACTGCCCGGCGCACTGACCGGCTGCATCTTCGTCTTCGTCCCGGCGATGTCGAACTTCGTGATCCCCGAGCTGATCGGCGGCGGCAAGACGGTCATGGTCGGCAACCTCGTGCGCGACCAGTTCTACGAGGCCCGCGACTGGCCGTTCGGCGCGACCCTCGCGCTCGTGCTCACGATGCTCCTCGTCGTCGTGATCGTCGCCCAGGCCGCGGTGTCGCGCCGCATCACGGAGGGACCCCGTCGTGGCTGAGACGACCCTGCAGGCGACCGATCGCGCCGGCGCGACGGCGACGGCGGATGGCGCGTCCGCGCCGAACCCGCCCACCCGCGGCCGCGCCAGGGGACGCGGCATCCTCGTGCCCCTCTGGCTCGGCTACGTCTTCCTCTACCTGCCGATCCTCATCGTCGTCGTGATGAGCTTCAACGAGTCGCGCAACCTGTTCGTCTGGACGGGATTCTCCCTGCGCTGGTACCCGGAGCTGTTCGCCGACGGCGCGATGATGCAGGGCCTGGCGAACACGCTCATCGTCGCCACGGGCGCCACGCTGATCGCGACCGTGCTCGGCACGCTCCTGGCGTACGGCATCCACCACTACACGCGCGGCGGCCTGATCCGGGCGTTCGCGATCGCCCCGGCGATCCTGCCCGACCTCCTGCTCGGCATCGGCCTGCTCACGTTCTTCTCCCTGCTGAGCGTGACGCTCGGCCTCCACTCGGTGATCCTCGCGCACGGCGTGTTCGCGACCGCGTTCGTGACCGCGATCGTGCTCGCCCGGATGGCGAACCTCGATCCGAGCCTCGAGGAGGCGTCGCGCGACCTCGGCATGGGACCGGCGGGGACGTTCCTGCGGATCACGCTGCCGCAGCTCGCGCCCGGCATCGTCGCGGGTGCACTGCTGGCGTTCACGCTCTCGCTCGACGAGTTCGTGATCGCGTTCTTCACGACCGCGCCGACCCAGCCCACGCTGCCGATCGTCATCTACTCGATGGTCCGCTTCGGCGTCACCCCCGAGGTGAACGCCCTCGCCACCCTCCTGCTGCTCGTGAGCATCGTCGCGGTGATCTCGGCGCAGCGCCTCACCCGACTGACAGGACCAGAACGATGACCGCCGAACCCCTGCTCCGCGTCGACGGCGTCCGCGCCGTGTACGGCGACACCGTCGCCCTGCACGACATCTCGCTCGACATCGCGCACAACGAGTTCTTCGCGCTGCTCGGTCCGTCCGGCTGCGGCAAGACCACGCTGCTGCGCTCGATCGCCGGGTTCGAGACCCCGGCCGCGGGCCGCATCAGCGTCGACGGGATCGACCTGCTCGCGCTGCCGGCGCACAAGCGGCCCGTCAACATGATGTTCCAGAGCTACGCGCTGTTCCCGCACCTCTCCGTCGAGAAGAACATCGCCTACGGCCTCGAGGCCGAGGGCGTCGGCCGCGCCGAGATGCGCACCCGCGTCGGCGAGGTCATGGAGGTCGTGCGTCTCGGGCACCTCGCGAAGCGCCGGCCCGCGCAGCTCTCGGGCGGCCAGCGGCAGCGCGTCGCGCTCGCCCGCGCGATCGTGAAGCGGCCGAAGCTGCTCCTGCTCGACGAGCCGCTCTCCGCGCTGGACCGCCAGGTGCGCGCGTCGATGCAGCTGGAGCTCAAGCGCCTGCAGCACGAGGTCGGG
>NZ_JBEPKA010000015.1:0-95948 GCF_040496015.1 Agromyces litoreus | reverse complement strand
CCGGCCACGATCCCGCTGCCGGCGCGCACCTGGAACGTCTCCACCACCGCACCGCCGTTCCACACGGCGATATCGACCCGGACGCCGCCCTTGAACTCGAGGTCGAGGGAGGCCTGGACGGCGTCAGGCACGCCCACGAGGCTCACGGTCAGGTCCTCAGTGGAGTCGACCCTTGAGCAGGGCACGCCGGTGGAGCCGCCCGACTTGATGCCGATCGAGCCGTCCTTCATTCCCGGTCCCTGATCGCTGCCGCTGATCGCGGCCAGCGGACCGTTCACCGTGATGCGGCAGTTCTTCGCTGCCGTGATCGTCTGGGTGACGGGCGAACCGGAGTTGCTGTACACGAATCGGGTGCCATCGCTGCCGAGATGCAATCGCAGGGTCTCGGGGTCGTCCCCGGCTGCGCTCAGCGTCGTCGCCCCCAGCCCGAGCATGAGTGCCGCAGCCACGGCGGCGAGTGTTCCGAGCGAGCGAACCACGTTCATCCTGACCTCCTGGAGCAGGGGTGATCCGGCGCGGCGGAATTGCCGCTCGGGTCACGGCTGCGCTCATGCTAGCCACGCGGCGCTCGGGCCGTGACCCTCCGAATGGGGTCACGTCGCGCCCGGTCGCGTCGGCCGGCCGGTCGGGGGCGCGGGCCCGTCCGCTGCCTCAGCCGGCGCGCGCGAGCGCGGGGCCCTCGCTGAACTGGCAGGCGGTCGCCGTCAGGCGCTCGTCCGGGTCGAGCCGGGAGAGCACGGCGCCGGCGATCTCGTAGAGCTGGCGGAGCTGCTCGGGCGTGAGCGCATCGAGCACGTACTGCCGAACGGTCTCGACGTGTCCGGGCGCGGCGGTGTCGATGAGCTCCAGGCCGGCCCGGGTGATCGTCGCGTTCGTCGCTCGGCGGTCCTCGGGGCACGGGACGCGTTCGATCAGGCCGCGCTCCTCGAGGCGGCGCGCGACGTGGGAGAGGCGGGGCAGGGTGGAGTTGGTGCGGGAGGCCAGCGCCGTCATCCGCATGGTGCGATCGGGGGCCGCAGCCAGGGCCATCAGTGCGGCGTACTCGAAGTGGGTCAGCTGCACGTCGCCGAGCAGCTGCTGGTCGAGCACGCCGGGCAGGAGTTCGGTGAGGGCCACCAGTCGCACCCAGGCGGCCGATTCCTCGGTGTCGAGCCAGCGCGTGTCATCGCTCATGCCGTCATTCTCCCACATTCAGTTGACACGACAACTGATTGCGGCTATCGTTTTGGTTGTCGCATCAAGTAATCGCGTCGGATGGCGCGGAGAGGACATCATGACGACCGTCAGCATCATCGGGAACGGCAACATGGGCACCGCCATCGGCGGCATCGTGGCGGCCGGGGGCAACACCGTCGAGTTCGTGGGTCGCGACACGGCGCAGCCCATCACGGGCGACCTGGTCGTGCTCGCGGTGCCGTACCCCGAGGTCGCCGGGATCGTCGAGGCACGCCGCGAGGAGCTCGCCGGCAAGGTGGTCGTCGACATCAGCAACCCCCTGGACTTCGAGACGTTCGACTCGCTCGTCGTCCCCGCAGACGGCTCGGCCGCGTCCGTCATCGCCGACGCCCTCCCGCAGTCGCGCGTGGTCAAGGCGTTCAACACGAACTTCGCCGCGACCCTGTCCGCGAAGACCGTCGGCGGCGCGCAGCCCACGACCGTCCTGGTCGCCGGCGACGACGAGCTCGCGAAGCAGTCGCTCATCGACGTCATCCGGTCCGGCGGGCTCTCGGCGGTCGACGCCGGCGCACTCTCGCGTGCGCGCGAGCTCGAGGCGATCGGCTTCCTGCAGCTGACCCTCGCCGTCCAGGAGAAGGTCGGCTGGAACGCCGGCGTCGCGCTCGTCGCCTGACCCCGACCACGCCGCAGGCGAACGCCCCGGAGCCGGTGCTCCGGGGCGTTCGCGTACCGGAACGTGCCACGCCGCCCCACCCCGTTGACTTGCACCGGACCGGGGAGGAACGTGGGAGCCATGGAGCGCGGTCCGCGACCGCGGGCCCCGCAGTGCACCGGGAGGAGCAGGAGCGATGCGCGCCGACCCCTTGAACCCGTGGGAGGACCAGGACCGACTCGGTCCCGCGGGCGACCTCAACCCGCAGACCCCGAACCTCACGGGGATGATCAACACCGCCGGCCTCGCGGACTACGTGAGCAGCCTCACCGACGACGACGACGATCGGGACGGGTCCCGACCGGAGCCGGACGAGCCCGAGGCCGACAACGCCGTCGAGGAGGACATGGTCGAGTCGACCTCGCCCGACAACGCGCCGGGTTGAGCGGCGGGCCCCGCCAGGGCCGTTCGGCCCGGCCCGGCTCCGGCCGCAGGCGCTAGCGTGGGCGCGTGGACTGGAGCGACTGGTTCACCTGGTTCGACGCACGCGATGCCACGGTCGCGCGCGAGGTGCTCCAACGCGGAATCGCCGCGATCTTCCTCCTCGCCTTCGTCTCGACGCTCAACCAGTTCCGGCCGCTCCTCGGCGAGCACGGCCTGCTCCCCGTTCCAGACCTCCTGCGCGCCGTCGACGACGCCGAGCGTCGCCGGCGAGAGCGCATCGTGCGGGAGGGCGGGCGGCCGCCCCGGTTCGGCCGGACCCGGCGGCTCGGCTACCTCGGACCGACGATCTTCCGCCGGTGGGGGTACACGGATGCCCGGCTCGTCGCGGTCTGCGCCGTGGGCATCCTGCTCGCGGCATCCGTCGTGGCGGGACTGCCGCAGCTCGGGCCGCCGTGGGTGCCGCTGGTCGCGTTCCTCGCGATGTGGGGGCTCTACCTCTCGATCGTGTCCGTCGGGCAGACGTTCTACGGCTTCGGCTGGGAGATGCTGCTCTGCGAGGCCGGGTTCCTCGTCGCGTTCCTCGGCTCGCGCTCGGTCCCGCCGCCGCTGCCGATCCTCGCGCTGACCTGGTGGCTGGTCTTCCGCCTGGAGTTCGGCGCGGGGATGATCAAGCTCCGCGGGGACCGGGCGTGGCGCGACCTCACCGCGCTGTACTACCACCACGAGACGCAGCCGATGCCCGGGCCCCTCAGCCGTCAGGCGCACCTGCTGCCGAAGTGGTTCCACCGACTCGAGGTGGTGGGCAACCACACCGCGCAGCTCGTGGTGCCGTTCCTGCTGTTCGCGCCGCAGCCCGTCCGTTCGATCGCCGCGGCCGTGATCATCGGCACCCAGCTCTGGCTGGTGGTCACGGGCAACTTCGCGTGGCTGAACTGGATCACGATCGTGCTCGCCTTCGGCGCGGTCGGGGACGGCGTGCTCGGATGGCTCCTCCCGTGGCTGCCGATCGAGGCGATCGGGGCGCCCCCGGACGCCACGAGCCCGCCGTGGTGGGTCGCGCTCGTGCTGCTCGTCACCGTGCTCCTCGCCTGGCTCGGGCGCCGGCCGCTGCGGAACCTGTTCTCGCGGCGGCAGCTCATGAACGCCTCGTTCGACCGCTACCTGCTCGCGAACGCCTACGGCGCGTTCGGCAGCGTCACACGGCAGCGCGTCGAGGTGATCGTCGAGGGCACCTCCGACGATCCGCTCCGCCCGGGCGCCCGGTGGCGCGCCTACGGATTCAAGGGCAAGCCAGGGGACCCGCGGCGGATCCCGCGTCAGTTCGCGCCGTACCACCTGCGGCTCGACTGGCTGATGTGGTTCCTGCCCCTCGGGCGCATCGAGGAGGACTGGTTCCTGCGGCTGCTCGAGCGGCTGCTCGAGGCCGACCCCGCGACGCTGAAGCTGCTCGCACGCGACCCGTTCGACGGCGAGCGGCCGACCGCGGTCCGGGCGCGCACCGAGCTGTACCGGTTCAGCACGCGCGCGGAGCACCGGAGCTCCGGGGAGGTCTGGATCCGGCAGCCCCTCGGCGTCGCCATCCCGCCGATCTCGATGGGGGAGCCCGAACGCCGGTGAACATGCTCCGCGCGGCATGTCGGCGGAGGATGGGCGAGAATGACGCGCATGGATTTCTCGCTCGAGTTCACGCCGGACCTGCTCGCCGTGTTCCTGACCCTGTTCGTGCTCGAGGTGGTGCTCGGCGTCGACAACGTCATCTTCATCTCGATCCTCGCCGCGAAGCTGCCCGTGGAGCAGCAGGCCAGGGCGCGCAACCTGGGCCTCACCCTCGCGATGTTCATGCGGGTGGGCCTCGTGTTCGCGGCGGGGTGGATCATCACGCTCAAGGCGGACCTGTTCACGCTGTGGGGCATGGGCTTCTCCGGGCGCGACCTCATCCTCATCGCGGGCGGCACGTTCCTCGTCTACAAGGCGGTCGCCGAGATCCACGCCAAGCTCGAGGGCGAGGAGGAGCACACCACCGGTGCGGGAACGGCCACGTTCGGCGCCGTGATCGCGCAGATCCTCGCGCTCGACATCGTGTTCTCCCTCGACTCCGTGATCACCGCGGTCGGGATGACCGAGAACATGATCGTGATCATCACGGTCGTCGTGCTCTCCTTCGGGATCATGCTCTTCGCCGCGCGCTACATCTTCGCGTTCGTCAACCGCCACCCCACCGTGAAGATGCTCGCCCTGTCGTTCCTGCTGCTCATCGGCGTGTTCCTCGTGGCCGACGGCTTCGGCGTGAAGATCGACAAGGCCCTCATCTACGTGCCGATGGCCTTCGCGATCTTCGTCGAGGTCCTGAACCTGAGTGCCGCCGCGCGCCGCCGTCGTCGTGCGGCCGCGGCGGCGGCGACGGAGCCGGTCCGCCTGCACCAGCAGTACGTCGACGACACCGGCGCGGCCCTCGAGCCGGCCTCGCGCATCGACGGCCCGGTCTGAGCGGAGCGACGGATCCTGTCAGGCGCCGCGAAGGTACTCGAGCTGCGCCCGGACCGACGCCTCGGCCGCCATCCGCACGCCCGGGTCGACGTCCGCGTAGACCGCGTCGGTCACGGCCTCGGGGCTCGCATCCGCCCCGAGCCGGGCGAGCGCCCCACGGACCTGGTCGAGGCGCTGCGCCCGGTGGGCCAGGTAGGCGTCGCAGATCGCGGCGAGGTCCGGCAGCACGGGGCCGTGCCCGGGGAGCACGGTGACCGCTCGCGTCGAGTCGGGCGCCCCCGCGCCGATCGCGAGCAGGCGATGCAGTGAATCGAGGTACGGGCCGAGCGCGCCGTCGGGGTGGGCGATGATCGAGGTGCCCCGACCGAGCACGGTGTCGCCGGTGAGCACCGCGACGGCGTCGTCCTCGTCGTCCCGGATCACCACGCAGAGGGAGTCGGCGGTGTGCCCGGGCGTGGCCAGCACCTCGAGCCGCATCGCGCCGGCGTCGAGCATCTCGCCGTCGGCGAGCGGCTCGGCGTCCCGGCACCATGCGGCGTCGATCGCCCGCACGGGTGCGTTCGTGAGGTCGGCGAAGGCATCGACGCCGTCGGTGTGATCCGGGTGGCGGTGGGTCACGAGCACGAGCTCGACGCCGCCCTCGGCGAGGCGGGCGAGGTGGGCGGCATCGTCGGGGCCGGGATCGACCACGACCGAGCCGGCGGCGCCCGCGCCGCGGAGGATCCACGAGTTCGTGCCGTCGAGCGTCATGGGCCCGGGGTTCGGCGCCCGCACGAGCGTCACGCCGTCGGGCAGGGCGGGGGCGTCGGCGATCTCGGCCATGTCTCCGAAGTGTAGCCACGGCGTAGGCTGGAGGACATGGACGCCGCGGTCGACCCGAGCCCCGAACCGTCCGTCGGATCGGCGGCGACCGTCGTGCTGCTGCGCGAGGGAGAGTCCGGGCCGGAGGTGCTGCTCGGCGAGCGACCGCACGACCGCGGCTCCTTCGCGGGCGCGTGGGTCTTCCCCGGGGGCGCCGTGGACGACGAGGATGCCGGGAGCGATCCGATCGGCTCGAGCGCCGCAGCGCGGCGCGCCGCCGTCCGCGAGACGCGCGAGGAGGTCGGACTCGAGGTGGCACCGGACGAGCTCGTCGAGTTCGCCGTCTGGAGCCCGCCGCGCGGCGTGCCCAAGCGCATGCGCACGCGCTTCTTCGCCGGCCGGGCGCCCGAGGGAGAGGCGCGGCCCGCGCCCGACGAGCTCATCGAGCTGGCCTGGCTCGCACCGGGTGAGGCGCTCGAGCGGCACGCGGTCGGGGCGATGCGGCTCTTCCCGCCCACGTGGGTGACGCTGCACGAACTGCGCGGCCTCCGCACGGTCGACGAGGCGCTCCAGGAGCTCGGCGCGGAGGAGCCCAGGGCCTACGTCGGACGCTTCGCGGCCGACCGTTCGGCGCTGTACTGGCAGGAGGATGCCCAGTTCGCGGCCGATGAGTCGGCACGCCCGTCCGACGACCTCGGCCGGCCCGGGCCCGCGGGCCCGCTCCACCGCCTCGTGATGGACCGGCTTCCGTGGGAGTACGTGCGATCGTTCTGACGTCGATCGGCCGAGGACCTCGCAGGGGGAACACCACGGTCGTTAGAGCGTCTAGTAATCAGAGCGTGTAGGATTACGGGGATGTCTGACGAGCGATCTTCGGGGTACTGGTATTCCGCCGATCGCACCCGCCGGGGGGTTGCGGTCCTGAATGCGCTGCGCGATTACCGCGCAGCCGAGGCGGCGATGCGGCGGCGCACGCGATCGGCGATGCGGATGGGTGAGACCGACCTGCTCGCGATCCGCTACCTGCTCAAGCGCGAGCGGGAGGGCGTCGCTGTGAGTCCGAAGGACCTCTCCGCCCACCTCGGGATCTCGTCCGCCTCCACCACGGTGCTCATCGACCGGCTCGTCCGCAGCGGTCACGTCGAACGGCAACCCCACCCCACAGATCGGCGCGCACTCGTCATCCTTCCCACCATCGCGACCGACGACGAGGTGCGCGCCACGCTCGGGGAGATGCATCGCCGCATGATCGAGGTGGCCGAGGAGCTGGAGCCCGAGGAGGCCGTCGCGGTGCTCCACTTCCTGGAGGACATGCGCGGAGCTGTGGAGCGCGTGTCGGAGGAGGCTCACGCCGACGCATCGGGCGCATCGGTGACCCCGATCGGAGAGGCGCGGTCCGCGTCCAACGCCTAGCACCGCGCGGACCGCGGGCACGCCCAATCGCGGTCGCTTGTCAACCCCGGCCGAACGGAATTGCCGTAGGGTTTCTCGTCGCTGATACTTCTCATGAGAATCTTTCTGCAGAGAAGCTAGTTAGATAAACTAGCGAAAATCCTGAAGAACGAACGCGGCCCGTGGGGCCGAGGGAAGAGGCGCACATGAACGGGTCGTCCCCCCAGGCGGACCCGGGCCCCCGCGATGGCGTCGGCGTGACCGGCGTCGGCGTGCGCACCGACCCGACGCTGCGCGCCGATCCGGCGATCCGAACCGATCCGACGCTGCGCGCCGACGCACGCGCGATGCCCGTTGTGCCGTCGCCGACGCCCACGCCGCTTCCGCCCTCCTCGCCGGTCGTCGGCGACGCGGTCTCGGGTACGCCTGCGACGTTCGGCGGCACGCCCGAGCCGGCGCCGCGCTACGAGTTCCTCGAGCACATCGGATCCGGCGGCATGGCCGACGTCTACCGGGCACGCGACCACGAGCTCGGGCGCCACGTGGCCGTCAAGCTGTTCCGCGAGACCGACGAGACCCCGGCCGACCGCCAGCGCCGCGAGCGCGAGATCACCCTGCTCAGCGGGCTGACCCACATCGGTCTCGTCCCCGTCCACGACGCTGGAGTCCTCGTCCACGCGGGCGTCGAACGCCGCTACCTCGTCATGGAACTGGTCGAGGGTCGCTCGCTCGCCCACCGCATCGTCGAGGGGCCGGTCAAGCCGCGCCAGGTGGCCGACATCGGCGCGCAGGTCGCCGACGTGCTCAGCTACGTGCACGAGCGCGGGGTCATCCACCGCGACATCAAGCCCGAGAACATCCTCGTGAACGACGTGCCGACGTTCGGCTACACGCTCATGACCCGCCTCGCCGACTTCGGCGTCGCGCAGTTCGTCGGCGGCACCCGGCTCACGGGCGACGGCACGATCATGGGCACGGCCGCGTACATCTCGCCCGAGCAGGCGCGGGGTGCGGAGGTCACTCCGGCGACCGACATCTACTCGCTCGGCCTCGTGCTCCTCGAGGCGCTGAAGGGCGACCGCGAGTACACCGGCACGCCGATCGAGGCGGCGCTCGCGCGACTGCACCGCGCGCCGGAGGTGCCCGAGGACCTCGAGCCCGAGTGGCGCTCCATCCTCGCCGCCATGACGGCCGACGACCCGGCGCTGCGACCCAACGCGCACGACGTCTCCAGCACGATGCGCGACCTCATCAGGATGATGATCGTCGAGACGAACGTCCGGAAGGGGCGCGTGCCGACCTGGGCGAAGGCGGCCGTCGCGAAGGGGTCCGACGCGCGCGCGCGGACGACCGGCATCACCGGCATCGTGCTGGGCGCACTCGGGGTCGGCATCGCGATCGTCGTCGGCATCGCGGCCTCGGTCGGCGCCCTGTGAGGTCCGACGGGGCGGCGGCGCGCCGCCCCGCCCGTCCGATGCCCCCGGCGTAGCGTCGCATCATGTGGAGACGCGTGGCGGACGCCGTCGAGCAGCCCGAGCCCGAGGTGCAGGCCGAGGTCACGGCCGACCATGACCCGACGGCGCCGGAGATCCGCATCCGCGCCTTCCGGATCGGCTTCCTCGGCGCGCTCGGCGTGCTGCTCGCCGTCTTCCTGGGCGGCGTGGTCGGGCAGCTCAGCACCGTCATCCTCTACATCGCGCTCGCGC
This sequence comes from Agromyces litoreus, assembly GCF_040496015.1. NCBI lineage: Bacteria > Bacillati > Actinomycetota > Actinomycetes > Micrococcales > Microbacteriaceae > Agromyces > Agromyces litoreus. The sequence goes on along the minus strand of NZ_JBEPKA010000015.1, from coordinate 87,290 downwards.
TGTTCCTCGCCCTCGGACTCGACCCGCTCGTGAGCCTGCTGCAGCGTCGCGGGATGCCGCGCTGGGTCGCGATCCTCGTCGTGTTCGTGCTGGTGATCGGCGTCTTCGTCGGCCTGATCGCGACCATCGTCCCGCTCGTGGTGAACCAGATCACCGAACTCGTCGAGAACTGGGACCAAGTGGTCTCGGACGTCGAGGAGAGCTCCCTCGTCGCGTGGATCAGCTCGCTCACCGGCAGCGGCACGTGGCTCCAGGACTCGGTCTCCTCGATCGGCGACTGGCTCTCCGACCCCGAGAACATCGGCACCCTCACCGGGGGGCTGCTCGCCGTCGGCGTCGGCATCGCCGGCGGGGTCACCGGGGCCGTGATCGTGCTGATCCTCACCCTGTACTTCCTCGCCTCGCTGGCCTCGATGAAGCGGTACGCGGCGCGCTTCGTCCCCGCGTCCTCGCGCAACGGGTTCGTCGAGGTGTCGCAGGAGATCACGGGATCGGTCGGCCGCTACGTCATCGGCCAGCTCAGCCTCGCCTCGGTCAACGGCGTGCTCAGCCTCGTGTTCCTGACGATCATCGGCGCGCCCGCGCCCATCCTGCTCGCGTTCATCGCGTTCCTCGCGTCACTCGTGCCGCTGGTCGGCACGCTCACCGGGTCGATCATCATCTCCCTCGTGTGCCTGGCGGCTTCGCCCGCGACCGGCCTGACCGCCGCGATCTACTACCTCGTCTACATGCAGCTCGAGGCCTACGTGCTGAGCCCGAGGATCATGAGCCGGGCCGTGGCCGTGCCGGGCGCACTCGTGGTGATCGCCGCGGTGGCCGGCGGCACGCTCGGCGGGGTGCTCGGCGCGCTCGTCGCCATCCCAGTCGCCGCCTCGCTCATCATCGTGGTCGAGAAGGTCCTGTTCCCGAGGCAGGACGCGACCTGACGTCGGCTCGCCGCGCCAGGATGGCGATGGCGATCAGCGCAGCCGGGTCAGAACCACATGCTCAGGTGCGGCACGGGCGACGAGGCGAACATCCGGTCCGCCAGCTCGATCGCGCCCTTCGACGACGGCGTGATCCGCCCGGCGCGCGCGAGCACCGACGGGCGCACGGCGCCGAGGTAGATCGAGCCGAGGTCGCGCACGTCGAGGCGCAGCGACCGCGGCTCCGCGGCCCGCGATGCGGCTCGCGATCCCGAGGACTCGGCGCTCGAGGCCCGGGACCGGTTGCGCTCGCGCTTCGGCGCGGCGTCGCTGCCCCGCTCGCCGTCCGTACGGGGGCCGTGCACGACCGCGCGCCCGTCCGCCGACGTGAGCAGCGTGTAGCGGCCCGCCGCGTACCCGAGCGGGTCCGTGATCTCCAGCACGAGCTCGCCGGCGGCCCCGTAGCGTCGCGCGCCGAGGGCGGCCGCGGCGTCCAGGATGCGCACCCACAGGTGGTCGATGACGTTCGTCACGGTCACGGCGCGCGGGTCGTCGAGCAACCACTCGATGGGCTCGTCCGCCGAGCGCAGCAGCCCGCGGATGCCGTCGACGAAGTCCTGCTCCACGAGCATGCGCCAGAGCGCCCGCTCCGCGTCCTCCGTGGCGGCGGCGAACGCGTCGAACTCGACCCAACCCGGCTCGTTCGGCTCGCGGCCCACGCGGAACGTGGCGAAGCCCTGCGGCTGGCCGTGCTCGTCGTCGTAGCGGATGGCGCGCAGCGCGCGCGACGCGTCGGAATCGGGCTCGATGAGGCCGAGCATCCGGTCGAACAGGGCGGGCCACCGGTCGATCTCACCCGGCGTGCGTGCCACCGAGCGACGCGAGATCGCGACCGCCGTCTCGCGGAGGGAGGCCGGGTCGACGAAGTGCACGCGGCCCGGGGCGTCCGGACCGATCCACTTCGCGCGCCGGCGGTCGACCTCGATCGTGACCGCGCGAGCGGCCGGGGCGTAGCCGTACCGTCCGTAGATCGTCGCCTCGGTCGCGGTCAGCATGGCGATCGCCGCGCCGGCCTGCTTCGCGGTCGCGAGCTCGCCCTCCATCATCGCCCGGGCGATGCCGCGGCGGCGGTGCGTGGGGGAGACGGTCACCGAGCTCACGGCCCAGCCGTCGACGCTGCGGCCACCGGGGACGCTGAGACCCGAGGGCCAGCTCGACACGGTCGCCACGGGAACCCCCGGTTCGGGGATGCTCGCGTCGTAGACGCCGTGCAGACGACGATCGCCCATGACCCGGCGCTCGTAGTCGCGGGTCACGTCGCGCGGGCGCGCGTGGTGGAATCCGCGCGCGTCGGCGTCGATCCATCGGTCGAGCATGTCCGTGTCCGTCGGATCGACGAGGCGGTAGTCGAGTCCCTGCGCCGCGAGTGCGGCGTGGGCGGCGGCATCGACCGGCAGTGAGCGGGGTTCGAACGACATCGTTCCAGCCTATCGAGCCGCCCTCGGAGGAGGGGCGACGGCACGGCCGGTCGTCCGCACGCGGAAGCGGGGCGGATGCCGCATCGCGACATCCGCCCCGCTCGTCGGGGTGAGGCGGTCAGGTCCGCATCAACGAGCCGCCCGAGCGCACGCGGGACACCGCGTCGACCGTGGCCGCGAGGATCAGCACGCCGCCCGTGACCATCAGGTTCACGCCCGCGGGCAGGTTCAGCAGGCCGAGGCCGTTGGTGATCACGGCGATGACCAGCGCACCGATCGCCGCGTGCATCAGCCGGCCGCGCCCGCCGAACAGGCTGACACCGCCGACGACGGCCGCGGCGACGCCGGAGAGCACGATCTCGCGTCCCGCGGCGGCATCCACCGAGCCGACCTTGGAGATCGAGAACAGGCCCGAGACGACCGCGAGGGTCGAGCAGACGATGAACGCGCTCCAGCGGATCAGCATGACCTTGACGCCGGACCGCCTGGCCGCCTCGGCGTTGCCGCCGATCGCGTACAGGTAGCGTCCGAACTTCGTGCGGTCGAGCACGAAGGTGCCGAGCCACAGGATGAGGAGCACGATCGGCACGACGATCGGCACGCCCTCGACGACGCCGACCGACTGGCCGCGGTTCTGGTTGAGCACGGCGACGGCGGCGCCGCCGACGACGGCGATCACGGCGAGCTTGATCCAGACCAGGGAGATCGTGCGGTTCGGCACCCCGGCCCGGTTGCGCCGGGCGCGGTCCCAGAACGACGTGCCCGCGGAGATCAGGAGGATCACGGCGAGCATCGCCCATCCGGCCCACACGGGCATGTTCGAGTTCTGGATGTCGCGGATCTCGGGGATCTGCACGCGGTACAGCCCGCCGGCGCCGATGATCGTCAGCGTCAGTCCCTGGTAGCCCAGGAACAGGCCCAATGTGACGACGAAGGATGGGATCCCGACCCTCGCCACGAAGAACCCGATGAACGTACCGGTCAGGATGCCGGCGGCGAAGGCGATCGCCAGCGCGAGCAGCCACGGGACGGCGTGCACGTTCACCAGGACGATGAACAGCGCCATGGTCATGCCGCTCGTGACGCCGGCCGAGAGGTCGATCTCGCCGAGCAGCAGGACGAAGACGAGTGCCATGCCGAGCATGACGAGCGTGGCCGCCTGCGTCAGCAGGTTGGCGAAGTTGCGCTCCGTGAGGAAGAACGGGCTGAGGAAGCTGAACAGGATCGTCAGCACCACGAGCCCGGCGATCGCGGGCAGGGCGCCCATGTCGCCGTGCCGGAGCTTCTGGAAGTAGGCCTGGACCTGCTCGCTGATCGTGCCCTCCTGACCGCTGCCGATCAGGGTGTTCACGTCGTTGACGCTGGTGTCGGGCGCGGGCCCGCTGGTGCTGGTGTTCCGCGAGCTCATGACTCCGCCCCCTGCTGGACCTTGGTCCCCGTGATGTACCCGACGACGTCGTCGCGCGAGGTCTCGCTCGCCTCGAGCGAGGCGACCATCTGGCCGAGGTAGAGCACGTTGATGTGGTCGGCCACCTCGAAGACGTCGGCGAGGTTGTGGCTGATCAGGATGACCCCGACGCCCTGCTCCGCGAGCCGGCTGACCAGGTGCAGCACCTGCTCGGTCTGGGCGACGCCGAGCGCAGCGGTCGGCTCGTCGAGGATCACGCACCGCGCGTTCTTCAGCACCGCGCGGGCGATCGCGACCGTCTGCCGCTGGCCGCCGGAGAGGCTGGAGACCTTCTGGCGCACCGACTTCACGGTGCGCACGGAGAGGGACCGGAGCGTGTCCGATGCCTCCTTCTCCATGCGGCCCTCGTCGAAGGTGCCGAACCCGGTCTCCTCGCGGCCGAGGAACATGTTCTGGACGATGTCGAGGTTGTCGCACAGGGCGAGGTCCTGGTAGACGACCTCGATGCCCAGGTGCGCGGCCTCGCGCGGCGAGTGCAGGGCGACGGGCTTGCCGTCGAACTTCACGACGCCGCCGTCGTAGGGCTGCACGCCGGCGAGACCCTTGATCAGCGTGGACTTGCCCGCGCCGTTGTCGCCGACCAGTGCCGTGACCTTGCCGGGGTAGACCTTGAGGTCGACCCCCTTGAGCACGCTGACGGGGCCGAAGCTCTTCAGCACCCCGTTCAGCTCGATGAGTGGCGCATCCATGTGCATCCTTCCGACGTCGTTGTCGACTCCCAGCGTGGCAGGGTTCGGGAGTGCAGGGGGAGGGGATTCGGTCCCGGATCGCCGCGGCCTGTCGACCACGGCGATCCGGGACCCGGGTGCGGCGGCGCTATCGCGCGCCGCGGATGTTCACTACTGGATGCCGTACTCGGCGCACTTGGCCTCGACCTCGCCCTGGCAGAGCTCGGCCGCGTCGGCGTCGCCGGCGTCGACCACGTCGACGACCTCTTCGGGCCCGACGAGCTGCGGCGTGACCGCGATGTACGGCGTGCCGTCCTCGAGCTCCTGGTCGGCCGTCGGGGTCTCACCGCTCAGCAGCGCGACCGCGAGGTCGACCGCGGCCTCGGCCTCGAGTGCGACCGGCTTGTAGACCGTGGCGGTCTGCTTGCCGAGCAGCACGTTCTGCAGGCCCGCGATCGAGGCGTCCTGGCCGGACACCGGCACGACGAGGTTGTTCTTGTCGAGGATCGTGATGACGCCGGCGGCGTTGGTGTCGTTGGCCACCCACACCGCGTCGACCTCGCCGCCGAGCGACGTGAGCGCCTGCTCGAAGTTGGTCGCGGACTGGTCGCCGTCCCACACGCCCGGCGGCTCGGCGGCCGGGGTGATGCCCGCGGCCTCCATGACCTCGACGGCACCGTCGTGGAACATCTTCGCGTTGCCGTCGGCGGGGTCGCCGCCCATGTAGACGACCACGGCCTCGGCCGGGTCCGTGCCCGCGGCCTCGAGCCCGTCGAGGATCGACTGGCCCTCGAGCTTGCCGACCTCGAAGTTGTCGAACGACACGTAGTAGTCGGCGCCCTCGATCGGGCGGTCGTAGGCGATGACCGGGATGCCCTCGCCCTGGGCCTTCTCGGCGACGGCGGCACCGGCGCCGTTGTAGTCCACCAGCAGCATCACGCCGCAGCCCTTGCTGAGCTGCTGGTCGGCGATCGTCGCGTACTGGTTGGTGTCGCCCTGGGCGTTCTGGATGTCGGTCTCGAAGCCAGCCTCGGCAAGTCCCTCCTCGAGGTACTTCCGGTCGAAGTTCTCCCAGCGTGGCGATGACGCGGCGTCGGGCAGGATGACGCAGGCGCGCGCCGCGGCGACGTCGCCGTCGCCCCCGTCCGACCCGCCGCCGCCCGAATCGCCGCTCGAACAGGCCGCCAGCAGCAGCGCCGAGACACCGGCGACTGCGGCGGCGGAGACCAGGGATGTGGTTCTCATGTGTCTCCCCTTCACAAGGTGAGGTCGTCCCCTCAGGGGTCACCGTCGTCGTCGGCGGTGACAGCTTCATGTTCCTCCGTTTCCGATGCGGCCCCAACAAATCTTGGTAACGCTTCAGTAACTCCCGCGCTGCCGTTGGGGGAGAGCGCTCCCATGCCCCCGAGACGGTGCCCCCGGCATCCGAGCTCCCGGGCCTTTGTGCCCGATCGCCACGGGGGCGCTTTGCGATCATCGCGACCATGAGCGATCCGACGAGCGCGCCTCCGGGGTGGTACGACGACGGGCAGGGCCAGCAGCGCTACTGGGACGGCCGGCAGTGGACCGAGCACACGGCACCGCTCGAGCCCGTGGCCGCGGACGGAGCGACGCGGCCCTACGACACCGCCGCGCTCGGCGGCGAGCAGTCCGCGGCGGCCGGGTCGCCGTACGCCGACACGACCCCCTTCGCCGGGATGCCCACCGGCGGCCCGACCGGGACCGGTGCAGCGCCGGCCGGGTACCCGCCCGGCGGGTCCGGGGAACCCCCGTCGACCAACGTGCTCGGCATCATCGGGCTCGTGGTCGCCGCGGTCGGGTTTGTGCTCGCGCTCATCCCGTTCGTGCAGGTCATCGGCTTCGTGCTGCTGCCGATCGGGTTCGTCCTCTCCCTCATCGCCGTCTTCATGAAGGGACGCAAGTGGCCCGCGATCACGGGGCTCGTGGTCTCGGTCGTGGGCGCGATCATCGGCGCAATCGTGTTCGCGGTCGTCGCGCTCGGGGTCTTCAGTCAGGTGGTCGATTCGGGCGTGCTCGACGAGTTCGACGACCAGGTCACGCAGTCCGAGGCCCCGCTCGAGAGCGACGGGGCGAGCGAGGGCCCGGAGGACGGGTCCGACGGCACCGGCACCGGCGAGGTGCTCTCGTTCGGCGAGACGATGGTCTGGAGCAACGACGTCTCGATGACGGTGTCGCCGCCCGAGCCCTTCGCGCCGTCCGACCTGGCGGCGGGCGACGACCAGGCGCAGAACGTCGTGTTCACGATCACGATCGTCAACGGTTCCGCCGAGAACGTGCAGCCGATCGTGCTCACCCGCGTGAGCTCCGACGGGGTCGAGTCCTCGCGAATCTTCGATGTCGGGGCGCCGGGCGGCCAGGTCGGCATCCCGCCGACGACGGCCGTCCTGCCGGGCGAGTCGATCACGTGGCAGGAGGCGTACTCGGTCCAGGACCCCGACTCGCTCACGTTGCAGACGGCACCGTCGTTCCAGTACGAGGACGTCGTCTTCACCAACATCCCGCAGTAGCGCTCGTCGGACGACGCGGCCGCCCGGCGCTCAGTCGGCGCTGCCGTCGATCGCGGGTGCGCCGGCCGGATAGGCCAGCAGCAGTGCCCCCGAGGCGACCCAGACCACGCCGATCGCGACGATGAGCACCTCGGCGCCGAGTCCCGCCGCGAGTCCCGCGACGGCGGCGCCCGCCGCGGCCGCCGCGGCACGCAGGCCCGCGCCCACCGTGAACACCTGCGACCGCAGCGGCGGCGGGCTCTGCTGCTTGCGGATCAGGAGCATCGCGGCGGCGCTCGGCGCGGTGAAGAGGCCGGACGCGCCCACCGCGGCGATCGCCCACGCCGGGCCGAGGTCGAACGCGGCCACGACCGTGCACAGGCCGGTCGCGGCGAAGCCCCAGCCCATGACCCACTCGGGCGAGCGGCGCGGCGGTCGACGCGAGTTCCAGAGCGCGCCGAGGAGCCCGCCGACGGCGAACGCGGTGACGATGACCGCGCCCTCGCCGGCGTCGCCGGTGCGTGCGACCGAGAGCGCGACCGCCGCGATCGCGAGGCCGCCGGAGCCGAACTGGCTGAGGGTCCCGCTCGCGGTGATCACCGCGAGCGGCCGGTGCGTCGCGATGTGCCGGAAGCCCGCGACGATGGTGCCGAGGAACGATGGACGGTCGCGGCCGTCCGGCGCGCCCTCGGGATGCAGCCGGAGCGGGACGGTGCCGAGCGAGCCGACGAGCGCGGCCGCGGCCATGGCGAGCGTCGCGATCCTCGCGGACCCGAGGGCCGAGGCCGCGGCGACCGCGGCGGGGCCTGCGACCGCGCCGAGGTTGTACGCGAGGGCGTCGATCGTGTACGCCCGCCGCTCCTCGGGGATCGACTCGGTGACGAAGCTCGACATGCCGCCGAACACGAAGGGCGTGACGGTGCCCGCCACGACGAGGGCGATCGCGACCGCCCACGCGGGGACGGGACCGAGGAACGCGGCGAAGGCGTACGCGGCGGCGATGACGAGCCCCGCGACCGAGATGAGCGCGCCCGGCCGGCGACTGCGGTCGAGCATGGCCCCCGCGATCGGGGCCGCCACGATGCTCGGCCCGAGCGCGGCGGACGCGAGCAGCCCGCCCACCGCGACGCCGACGTGCTGCTCGACCGCGAGCACCGGGATCGCGATCGTGATCCCGCCCACGGCCAGGCGGGGCGGGGTCGCCGCGGCGAGGTAGGTCGTGACGCTCACTCGGTTCCCCGCCGACTCCGCCAGGGCGCGGTGGCGCGGGCCGGCGACGACGGGTCGCGCGCGGGGTGCGGTCGGGCGCAGGCGGTGCGGGTCACCGATACACCGTACGCCGCCCGCGGCGCGGACGCGGGCCATGGTGGTCCTCGCGCGGTCGCCGTACGATGCAGCCGAGCGAGGAGGTTCCGATGCGCGCGATGGTCCTGAGCGGTGCCGGGCGGTACGCCGATCCGTGGCATCCGTTCGCCGAGACGAGCGCACGGCTCGCCGAGCTCGTCGCCGGGGCGGGCTTCGACGTGGCGGTGCGCGACGACGTCGACGCCGCGATCGCGACGCTCGGCGATGACGTGTCGCTCATCGTGGTCGACGCGGGCGACCCCGACCGGTCGAGTGCGGACGGCGGGCCGCTGCCCGGGGATGCCGAGGCGCCGCCGTTCGACGACCGGGCGCTCGCCGCGGCGCTCGATCGGGGCATCGGCATCCTCGCGGTGCACTCGGCGGCGTCGAGCCTGCGGGACTCCGCCGCCTTCGACCTCGCGATCGGCGGGCGGTGGGAGTGGGATCGCTCATGGCATCCGCCCATCGGCGAGGCGCGCGTGCACCTCGTCGGCAACCACGCGATCCGCGAGGGGCTCGAGGACTTCACCGTCGTCGACGAGCGCTACTGCTCGCTGCAGCTGCACGAGGTGATCGAACCGATCGCGGAGCACGAGGAGGCCGGCATCCGCCATCCGCTCGTCTGGGCGCGCGAGATCGGGCCGTCGCGCCTGGTCTACGACGCGCTCGGCCACGACCTGCGTTCCTACGATTCGCCGGGCCACCTCGCGCTGCTGGCGAATGCCCTCGACTGGCTGCGCCGCGTTCCCGCTCCGACGGAGCTGACCGCCGGCGCCTGAACCGGCCTCCGGTGCTCAGCCCTTGTGCAGGCCGGGGTGCGGCTTCGGCCGCTCGTCCTCGCGCGTGTAGTCGCCGTGCTCCTCCGACGCCGGGTGCACGTCCGGGTGGCCCTCGGTCGACGTGTACCCCGTGAGCACCTCCGGCTCCTCGTGCCCCTCGGTGCGGGTGTACTCGCCCTCGACCGTCCGCAGCGGCGCCGGCTCCTCTTCCGTTTCCGTGTACTCGCCCTCCACGTCGTCGGGCTCAATTCCGCGGTTCCGATCGGATTCCGACATCTTCATCGATCCCCTTGCCTCGTCGAAGGGCGCCGTCGGACGGCGACGTCCTTCGGCCATGCTACGCGCCATGGTCGCGTCCGGGCCGAGTCCGGGGTCCCTCGAAGGCGGCGAGTCTCAGGATGCCGCGGCGTCACGACGTGCCGTCGCATACCGGCGGCGGATCTCCGGGCGGAGGTCGACCGGCAGCGGGTCGCCCGCGTCCACGGGCCACGTCGGGCGCTCGCCGCCGAGCACCCACGCGGCCTGCCGGGCCGCGCCGTCGGCCACGTACTCGCCCGGCGACGGCACGACGACCGGCACGTCGAACACCTGCGCGGCCGCGAGCCGGACGGCCGGGTTCTGCGCGGCACCGCCGATGAGCAGGATCCGCCGCGCCTCGACGCCCTGGCCGCGAACCGCGTCGAGGCCGTCGGCGAGCCCGCAGAGCATTCCCTCGACGGCCGCTCGGGCGATCGACGGCCGTGTCGTGTTCGCGAGCGTCAGTCCCGAGAACGAGGCGGTGGCCTCGGGCAGGTTCGGCGTGCGCTCGCCCTCGAAGTACGGCACGAGCACGGCTCCGGAGGCGCCGGGCTCGGCCTCGAGCGCCAGGCGGCCGAGTTCGGCGTGGTCGACGCCGAGCAGCCCGGCGGTCGCGTCGAGCACCCGCGCGGCGTTCAGCGTCGCGACGAGCGGGAGGAAGCGGCCGGTCGCATCGGCGAAGCCGGCGACCGTGCCCGACGCGTCTGCGACCGGGGCGTCCGTCACGGCGAAGACGGTGCCGCTCGTGCCGATCGAGACGACGACGTCGCCGGGCGACGCGTCGAGCCCGAGGGCGGCTGCCGCGTTGTCGCCGGCGCCGGGACCGACGAGGATGCCGTCGGGCGTCCGTCCGGCGGCGTCCCCCGGACCGAGCACCCGGGGCAGGAGCGCGTCGCGCCCGAGCGCGTCGACGAGGAGGTCGCGGTCGTAGCCCCCGGGCCCCCAGTACGCGGTGCCGCTCGCGTCGGACCGGTCGGTCGTGAGCTCGTCGAGCACCGGGCCGAGCGGCGATTCGCCGGCGGGACCGTAGCCCCGCAGGCGCCAGGTGAGCCAGTCGTGCGGGAGCGCGACCGCGGCCACGCGGTCCGCGTTCGCCGGCTCTGCGTCGCGCAGCCATCGGAGCTTCGTCGCCGTGAACGAGGCGACGGGCACGACGCCGGTCCGCTCGGCGTACGCCTCGGCGCCGACCTCGTCGATGAGGTCGCGTGCCGCCTGGGCGGAGCGCGTGTCGTTCCAGAGCAGGGCGTCCCGGATGACCCGGCCCTCGGCGTCGAGCACGACCATGCCGTGCTGCTGTCCCGCGATCGAGATCGCCTCGACGCCGTCGAAGCCGCCCGCGTCCGCGAACGCGGTGAGCAGTGCGCCCCACCAGGCGGCGGGATCGACCTCGGTGCCGTCGGGGTGCGCGGCGCGGCCGGAGCGCACGAGGCCCCCGGTCGCGGCATCCCGGATCACGACCTTGCACGACTGGGTCGACGAGTCGACGCCGGCGACGAGCGACATCGGTCAGCCGCGGGCGCCGAGCAGGTGCTCGGTGGCGAGCTGTTGCAGCCGGACGAAGCCGAAGCCCCTGCCGCCGAGGTAGGGCGACGTGTCGAACTCCTCGAAGGCGGCGCGGTCTGCGATGAGGTCGTCGTAGGTCTCGCCCTCGGCGAGCGTGGGCACGGCCAGCTCCGGCACGCGCGCGGCCTCCAGTGCCTCCTGCACCTCGGGGTCGGCGCGGAACGCCGCGGCGCGCTCCTTGAGGAGCAGGTAGGTGCGCATGTTGGCGGCGGCGGAGTCCCAGACGCCGGTCTCGTCCTCGGTGCGGCTCGGCTTGTAGTCGAAGTGGCGGGGGCCGGTGTACGCCGGGCCGCCGCTCGGTCCGCCGAACTCGAGCAGGTCGACGAGCGCGAATGCGTTGTGGAGGTCGCCGTGGCCGAACACGAGGTCCTGGTCGTACTTGATGCCGCGCTGGCCGTTCAGGTCGATGTGGAAGAGCTTGTCGTGGTACAGCGCCTGGGCGATCCCGGCGGCGAAGTTCAGGCCGGCCATCTGCTCGTGCCCGACCTCCGGGTTGAGGCCGACGAGCTCGGGGCGCTCGAGCGAGTCGATGAAGGCCAGCGCATGGCCGACCGTCGGCAGCAGGATGTCGCCGCGCGGCTCGTTCGGCTTGGGCTCGATCGCGAACCGGAGGTCGTAGCCCCGGTCGGTGACGTACTGGCCGAGGAGGTTCACCGCCTCGCGGTAGCGCTCGAGGGCGTTGCGGATGTCCTTGGCGGCGTCGTACTCGGCGCCCTCGCGCCCGCCCCACATGACGAAGGTCGTCGCACCGAGCTCGGCGGCGAGGTCGAGGTTGCGCAGCACCTTGCGGAGCGCGAAGCGGCGCACCTGGCGGTCGTTCGAGGTGAACCCGCCGTCCTTGAAGACCGGCTGCGAGAAGAGGTTGGTGGTGACCATGGGCACGACGAGGCCGGTGTCGGCGAGCGCGCCCTTCAGGCGATCGACCTGCGCCTGGCGCTCGGCGTCGGAGGAGCCGAACGCGAAGAGGTCGTCGTCGTGGAAGGTGAGGCCGTAGGCACCGAGCTCGCTCAGCTTCTCGACCACGTGCACGACATCGAGCGGATGGCGGGTCGGCCCGCCGAACGGGTCGGTGCCGTTGTAGCCGACCGTCCAGAGGCCGAAGGAGAACTTGTCGTCGCGGGTGGGCGCGCTGGCCATGGAGGTCCGCCTCTCAGCGTCGTCGATGATTTGTTGGCAGGTAGAACATATACCGGGGTGCGCGCGGCTGCAAGGCATGCGCTCTGGAGCGACCACCCGCTCGACCGGCCGACGGTGGATCGTCGCGCCTCGGGTCACCGTGGAGTCGGGCGCGGGGTGGGATCCCCGTCACCGGCGAGCCCGGCCTCGTACGCGATGATCACGGCGTGCACCCGGTCGCGAGCGCCCAGCTTCGCGAGCAGCCGCCCGACATGGGTCTTCACGGTGGTCTCGGAGATGAAGAGGTCGCGGGCGATCTCGCCGTTCGTCCGGCCGCGGGCGACGAGCGCGAGGACGTCGCGCTCGCGCTCGGTCAGCTCGGCGACGAGGTCCGACCGAGCGGATGCCGCGGTCGGGCGCGGACGCGAGACGAACGTCTCGATCATCCGGCGCGTCACGGTCGGCGCCAGGAGGGACTCCCCGGCGTGCACCGAGCGGACGCCCGCGACGAGCAGTTCGGCCTCGACGTCCTTCAGCAGGAACCCGCTCGCGCCCGCCTCGAGGGCGTCGTACACGTACTCGTCCAGGTCGAAGGTCGTCAGCATCACGACGCGGACGCTGCCGGCGTGCTCGGCGACGATGCGCCGAGTCGCCTCGATGCCGTCCGTCCGGGGCATCCGCACGTCCATGAGCACGACATCCGGGCCGAGGGCGCGGGCCGCAGAGATCGCCTGCTCGCCGTCGGCGACGTCGCCGACGACGTCCAGGTCCGGTTCGGTCTCGAGGATCATCCGGAAGCCGGTTCGGACGAGCGCCTGGTCGTCGACGATCAGCACGCGGATGGGGTGGGCCGTCGAGGGGGCACCGGTCGACGGCGCCTGCCCGCGCGCGCTCACGCGGCCTCCCACGGGAACTCGGCCGACAACTCGCAGCCGCCGTCGTGGCGGCGCATCAGGAGGGAGCCCCCGTAGAGCGCCACGCGTTCGCGCAGCCCGGCGAGCCCGCTCCCGCCGGCGCCGGTCGCGCGGCCGTCCCCCTGGACGGGCCACTCGGCGCCGGCTCCGTCGTCGCGGACGAGCAGGCGCAACGCCGTGTCGCCGAACTCGACGTCGACGTGCGCGTGCGTCGCGCCCTGGGCGTGGCGCAATACGTTCGTGAGGCCCTCCTGCACGAGCCGGTATGCCGTGACATCGAGTGCGACCGGGAGATCGCGCTCGGCGCCCGTGACGGTCACCGAGACCGGCAGGCCGGCCGCCGTCACGCGCTCGGCGAGCCGATCGAGGTCGCCGAGGCCCGGTGGCGGCTCGCGCGCGGCAGCCTCGTCGGTGCGGAGCACGCCCACGAGGCGCCGCATCTCGGCGAGCGACTCACGGCCGACGGACTCGACCGACTCGAGCGCCGCGCGCTCGACCTGCTGATCGGGGGCGAGCCGCCGTCTCGCCGCCGCTGCTTGGACGATCATCACCGAGAGCCCGTGGCCGACGACGTCGTGGAGCTCGCGCGCGATGCGATTGCGCTCCTCGGCGATGGCCCGGGACTCCCGTTGCGCGAGCGCTGCCCGACGCTGCTCCCGGGCCAGCAGCGTGGTCCGCACGAGGGACCCGACCAGCCACGCGATCACCCACGGCGCGAGCCACACGACGGTCCGCAGTCGGTCGGCGAACGTCGCGTTCAGCGGATCGAACCACGACCACGCGAACCAGAGGACGACGCCGAGGGCGACCCCCAGCAGTGATCGCGGCATGGACTCCCGTCGCCCGACGGTGTAGATCGCCACGAGCGGCGCGACCAGGACCGCGTTGCCCTCGGGCGAGCCGAAGGCCGCGAACTCCGCGATCGAGGCGGCGACCACCGCGGCCAGCACCCCGAGCGGCCGCTCACGGCGGAACACGAGCATCACGGCGGCGAGGCCGAATGCGACCGATCGGGCCCACTCCGGACCGACGGCGTTCGTCGTGCCGATCCCGGCCCAGACGTCCAGCTCCGCGATGAGGAACACCACCGCGGCGACCGCGATGTCGATGGCCCGGATCCTCGCCTGCACGTGGGGATGCTACGCCCGGCCCCAGCCCGAGGGCATCCTCCCGTGGGAGGACCCGCCGGTTCATCCCGTGGTCGACCCGGTCGATGCTGCGGCACGACGCCGCGGGATCTGGTCGATCGTACGTTCGCCGTCGACCGCACCGCATCCCATCACCCCTCGAAGGAGATCGACATGGCCGACCGCACCTCGACCGCCGCCCGCACCGCCGCCTCACCCGCCTCGCCGCCCGTCTCAGCGGGTCGGGCGCGCGCGATCGCCGTCATCGCCTGGGTGATGGCGGCGCTCGGCACGGTCGCCGGCCAGCTGCACGCGCTGGCGCGCGTCGCCGCGCACCCGGAGGACCTCGAGTCGCCGCTGGTCGCCGCCTGGGCACCGCCGGCGATCGCGGCGCTGCGGCCGATCCTCGATTGGAGCGACCCCACGTTCGTCTACTGGACCTACGGGAAGATCTGGCTGCCCGTCTGCGTCGCGTTCCTCGCGGCCGCCGTGCTGGCGTACCGCGCTCGCGGGCCGGTCGGCGGCGAGCGGGCGCTGTGGCGGGTGCAGCTCGGCGCATACGGGCTGCTCGCGATCGCGCTCGCGGGCGACTACTACACCCCCTGGACCGACGTGTTCTTCCTGGTCGGGCTCGCCGCATTCCTCGTGGTCGGCGTCGGGGGCGTCCCGCTCGGGATCCTGCTGCTGCGCCGCGGGTTCCGACCGCGGACCACCGCATGGCTGCTGATCGTGATGGTCCCGTGGTTCCTCCTGATCACCGAGGTCACGTCGATGGGCAGCGCGATGCTGCCGCTGATGTGGGGCTGGGCCCTCGCGGCCGAGTCCGTGGCGCGGCGCGCCGCCGCGGCGCCCCGCTCCTGACGGTGGCGAGCCGCCCGGTGCCGCAGACACGCCGTCTGCGGCACCTGGGCGGTGGAACGGCCGGATCAGGCTCCGCCGGCGACCGGGATCGGGCGGGTGTACGGCGGCTCGGCGACGGCCGTCGGCGCGGCGAGGGCGCGCTTCACGCGCCAGGCGGCGAACACCGCGACGGCGCTGATCGCGAGGTGCATGAGCAGGAAGCCGTCGACCAGTCCAGCGCCGAGCAGCACGCCTGCCACGAGCGGGCCCGCCGCGGTGAAGGCGGTCTGCAGCGCCGCCATCGCTCCGAGGGTCTGGCCGACCATGCCCTTCGGGGCGAGGGAGGCGGTGAGCGGGTTCAGCACGGGGCTGTAGATGGTCTCGCCGACCGCGAAGATGCCGAACGTCATCACGAAGATCGCCGAGGCGACGCCGGGGGCGAGCTGCGCGGCCGACAGCGCGAGCCAGGCGACCAGCCAGATGCCGCCGACCGCCATGAGCAGCACCGGTGCGCTGCGCTTCGCGGTCAGGCGCACCATGACGACCTGGATGGCGACGATCACGAGGCAGTTCACCGCAGCGGCGGTGCCGATCGCGGTCGGGTCGATGTCGAGCACGGTGATGCCGTAGGCGGGCAGGCCCGACTCGAACTGGGCGTAGAAGCCGAGCGCGAGCGTGATCGTGACGATCGCCGTCCAGCGCAGCGCCGGCGTGGCGAAGATCACGCGCAGGATGCCGCGCGAGCGCGCCTCGACGGCCCGGATGGCGCCGGTGGGGTCGGCGGCGAAGTCCGTCGGGGCGGGAGCGCCGCGACCGGCGAGCGCGATGATCCCCGACGACACCACGAACCCGGCGGCGGCCATGAGGAAGCCGACGTGCAGCCCGTCGGGACGGTCGAGGTCGACCAGGTGCCCGGCGACGAACGCACCCGCGGCCATGCCGAGCGACTCGCCGGTGAACTTGTACGCGAAGACCCTCCGTCGGTCGCGGCTGTCGGACCACTGGAGCGCGAGCACCTGCTTGGCCGGGGCGGCCGCCGAGAGGCCGAGTCCGAACACCAGCATGCCGGCCAGGAAGGTGCCGGGGTCGTTCGCGAAGACGAGCGATGCGGCGCCGGCGGCACCGATGAGCTGGGCCACGACCGCGACCATGACGGGCGGGTGGCGGTCGCTCAGCCGTCCGGCGATCGGGGCGGCGATGAGCGCGCCGATCGAGAACAGCGAGGCTGCTCCGGCCGCGACGAGTGCACCCCAGTCCCTCGTGTCGGCCGCGTAGGCGTACTGGTACGGCAGCACGCCGCCCCATCCCAGCGATCCGATGCTCGAGGCGATGACGAGCCACATCGCGCGCATGGCGCACCCCTTTCCAAGGTCGTGACGGATGCCGCGTCCCGGGCGGGACCGCGACGACGCCGAAGGCCGTCATTCGGCCTTCGGCGTCGAATACTTCGATGTCGAAATCTTAGCAACCGAAACACGTGTGGGAGAATTCCCGCATGGCGAAACGCGGGCGGAGCGCGTCCGAGCAGCATCGACGCGATGTCGCGGCGTACGTCGCGGCGGGCGGCGAGGAGTCCGTCCAGCGCGTCATCACGGCCGTGCAGGGCCTCTCGCGCAAGCTCGACCAGTGGTACGCACGCCAGCTCACCGACCTCGGCGTCACCGGCGGCGAGTGGGCCGTCGTCGCCGCGCTCGCGAAGGACGGCGGCGCGCTCACGCCGAGCCAGCTCGCCGACCTCACGAACGTCGCGCCGTCGTCGATGACCCACCGGCTCGACAAGCTCGCCGAGCGCGGCTTCATCGATCGCACGCCCGATGCCGAGAATCGCACCCGCGTCCTCGTCGGGCTCACGCCCGACGGGTGGGAGTTCTTCAGCCTCGCCATCCGCGGCTCCGACGTCGTGGAGTCCGACGTGCTGCAGGACCTCGGCGACGACGAGCGCCACGAGCTCGGGCGCATGCTCGAGGTCGTCATCGCGCGACTGGACGACATCGAGGCCTGACCGGCGGGGGACGCCGCCGCCGAGGCCGTCAGGCCGGGTCGGGCATCGCGCCGCCGGACTCGACGTGGGCCAGGATCGCGGCGCGCCAGGACGCGACGTAGTCCGGGTATCCCTCCGCGAAGCCCGGAAGCGCGGCCGCGGCCTCATCGGTCAGCGCCGTGAGGTCGTACGCGACCTCGACGCGGCATCCGTCCGCCTCGTCGGAGAGCTCGACGGCCACCGTCCCCGCCGTCCACCGCTCGGCCACCCGCGCGTAGCGCACGCTGCGGGGCGGCTCGGCGGCGAGGACCACCCACGTCGTGAGGCGCCCGTCGTCGTCGAGCGTGGTCCACACGGTGCCCGGTTCGAGGTCGTCGGCGCCCTCGACCGGGAACCGCGGCACCCATCCGGGCACCCAGAGCTCCTCGCCGCGGGCGGTGAAGAGGCCGAACGCCCGTCGCGCCGGCATCGGCAGCGCGAACCCGCCGCGCAACTCGACCCGCGCGCCGCCGGGTCCGTCCAGTCGCGTCGTCCGCATCTTCGGCATCCCAGACCTCCTCGCCCCAACGCTACTCCTCGCAACGGATTTGGCGAGGGGTGCAACAAATCCGCGCGGCGGAGCCCTTCCAGAACCTAGAGTGGTCCGCGTGAACCACCCCAGCCCGGGTACCGGGAGCTTCGACGGCGTGCACCGGCGCAACCTCGCCCGGCTCCTGACGCTGGCGCACCTCGAAGGCCCGCTCTCCCGCGCGCGCATCACCGCGAAGACGGGACTGAACCGGTCCACCGTCGCGTCCCTCGCCGCGGAACTGGTCGACCTGGGCCTCGTCGAGGAACGCGCGCCCGATGCGACCCGTCGGGTGGGCCGGCCATCGCCCGTCATCGCCGCGCACCCGGGGGTGGTGGCGGTCGCGGTCAACCCGGAGGTCGATGCGGTGACGCTCGCCGCGGTGGGGCTCGGCGGGCGCATCGACGCGCGCGAGCGCGTCGAGACCGAGGGCATCGTGACTCCCGAGCAGACCGCGCTGCTCGTCGCCGACGCGATCGAGCGGTGGCGGCGCGACGAGCTCGCTCGCGCACGATTCGTCGGAGTGGGGCTCGCGGTGCCCGGGCTCGTCCGCGCCTCCGACGGCCTCGTGCGACTGGCTCCGCACCTCGGCTGGCACGAGGTGCCGATCCGGTCGTTCGTCGAGGAGGCCACGGGGATCCCCGTCGCGGTCGGCAATGACGCGAGCCTCGGCGCGATGGCCGAGCAGCTCTTCGGCGCGGGGCGCGGCGTCGGCGACCTCGTCTACCTCAACGGCGGTGCGAGCGGCATCGGCGGCGGCGTGATCGTGGAGGGGCGGGCGGTGCGGGGCGCCAGCGGCTATGCGGGGGAGTTCGGCCAGAACCGACCGGGCATCGCGTCGGAGGACGATCGCCGCGCGGAGCACGGTCTGCTCGAGGACGAGATCTCGCGCGGGCGCCTGCTCGAGGCGGTCGGGCTGCGCACCGCCGACGAGCCGACGCTCGCCGACGCGATCCGCGATGCCGTGGCCGCCGAGGACCAGGTCATCGCCGCGGAGCTCCGGCGACAGCGGCGGATCCTCGCGACCGCGCTCGCGAACGCGGTCAACGTGCTGAACCCGTCGCTGGTGATCCTCGGCGGCTTCCTCGCCACGCTCGCCGAGCAGGACCCGTCCGCCCTGCGGGAGGCCGTCGCGGAACAGGCGATGCCCGCCGCGATGGAGGACGTCGAGCTCGTGGTCGCCGCGCTCGGCGAGGACCGGCTGATGATCGGGGCGGCCGAGCTGGCCTTCTCGCGACTGCTCGCCGACCCGCTCGCGATGGCTGCCGGCTGAGCCCTCCGCCCTGCGGCGACGGGCTCCGCTTGCGTCGCCCCCCGGGGGCTCCGCTAGACTCGAACTCTCAGTCGAATCGATTCGAGGCCACGAAGGCCGAGATCGCCCCGACGGCGCCCGCGAGGGCGCCGTTTCGTTCGCCCGGCGCCCGACGGCGTGCGCCCGCGCAGCCGCCACACGTACGACCGCACTCCAGCACGCCTCGGGACCGCCTATGTCAACCGCCTCCATCCCCATCGTCCGCCCGGACGACTACACCGCAGCCCGCCACCCCGGCGACCTGCTCAGCCGTCGTCAGCGGCTCGTCTACGTGCTCGTGCTCGGCGCACTCACCGCGCTCGGTCCGTTCACGGTCGACCTCTACCTCCCGGCGTTCCCGGCGCTCGAGTCCGAATTCGGCGTTCCGGCCGCGGCCGTGCAGATCACCCTCACCGGCACGATGATCGGCTTCGGCCTCGGCCAGCTGATCGTCGGCCCGTGGAGCGACCGGGTCGGCCGCCGGCTCCCGCTCATCCTCGCGACCACGGTGCACATCGCCGCATCGATCGCGGCGGCGCTCGCGCCCGACATCGCGTGGCTCGCCTTCTTCCGCCTCATGCAGGGCTTCGGCGCCGCGGCCGGCGGCGTCGTCGCCATGGCCATGGTCCGCGACCTGTTCGGCGGCAAGCCGCTCGTACGGATGCTCTCGCGCCTCGCGCTCGTGAACGGCCTCGCGCCCGTGCTCGCGCCGGTGATCGGCTCGCAGCTGCTCCAGTTCATGGACTGGCGCGGCGTGTTCTGGGTGCTCGCCGGCTACGCGGTCGTCGTCGTGCTCGCGGTCGCGTTCCTCATCGTCGAGACCCTGCCCGTGTCGCGTCGGCACGTCGCCGGCCACTCGTCGGTGCGCCAGCGGTACCGTGCGCTGTTCCGCGACCGGATCTACCTCGGGGCGGCGCTCATCGGCGGCATGACCTTCACGGGCCTGTTCTCGTACCTGTCGACCTCGTCGTTCCTGTTCCAGCAGGTCTACGGGTTCACCCCGCAGCAGTTCGGCCTGCTGTTCGCGGTCAACTCGATCGGCGTCATCATCGGCGTGCAGACGTCGTCGCGCCTCATCCGCGGCCCGATCCCGCCCCAGTACGTGCTGGCCGGCACGACCGTCGTGCACGCGGCGATGGCCGTCGCGATCGTCGTGCTCGACTCGTCGGGCGCCGGCTTCTGGGGCACCGCGATCCCGCTGTGGATCTACATCGCCGCGTGCGGCTTCACCTTCCCGGCCGTGCAGGTGCTCGCCCTCGCCCACCACGGGGCCGAGGCCGGCACCGCGGCGTCGCTGCTGGGAGCCCTGAACTTCGGACTGGCCGGTTCGATCACCCCGCTCATCGGCCTCTTCGGCATCGCGAACGCCGTGCCGATGGCGTCGTTGATGCTCGGTGCCGCGCTCGTCGCGATCGCCTCGGTGTGGCTGCTCGTGCGACCGAGCACCGTGCCCGCGCTCTCGGACTGACCGACGGGACGGATGCCGCGCACCGCGGCATCCGTCGCCCGCCTGCGCCACCGCGACCGGGTCCGGTCCGGGGCGCGCGGCGCACCCTGGCGGCGACGGTCGGGAGCCGCGACTAACGTGGCGCCATGAGCGATGCCGACCGTGATCCCCTCGACCCCGACCAGACGGTCGAGGGCCGCGGACCCGTGAGCGCACCCGACGTCAGCCTCGACCCGCGGCGTCGCGCCGAGCGCACCGAGCACGTCGGCCGCTTCGTCCCGTTCTCGGCCGGCATCGCGGCCCTGGTCATCGCCGTCGTGCTCGGCATCGTCATCGTGTTCCGCACGGGGACCGTGTTCGACATCGACGAGGAGTGGGCCGAGGACATCTTCATGCTCCGCGGCCCGATCGGCGACCTCTTCGCCTACGGCATGAACGCGCTCGGCGGCGGCGTGTTCGGCGTGTTCGTCGTCCCGATCGCCGTGGCCGTCATCCTCCTCGTCGTGCGGAGGCCGTGGGCGGCGCTGTACTTCATCACGGCCTCGGCGGCGAGCGCGCTCGTCGTGCAGGTGCTGAAGAACCTGTTCGGCCGCGCCCGCCCGGAGGACATCATCGTGCTCTCCGACTTCGGGTCGTTCCCGTCGGGGCACGTCGCGAACGCCGCGACGATCGCGGTCACGATCGGCATCATCGTGCCGCGCGGCTGGGTGTGGTTCTGGGGCGCCGTGTACACGGTGCTCATGGCGATCAGCCGGACGTACCTCGGCGCGCACTGGATCACCGACACCATCGGCGGCGCCCTCGTCGGCGTCGCGGTCGCCCTCCTCGTGTGGGCGCTGTTCGCGCAGCGCCTGGAGCGCGAGCGGCTCGCCCGTGCCGCGGCGATCGCGGAGCGCAATCGCGCGTTCGCGGCCTCCCACGTGACCCCGCCCGCCGTGCCCCGCGCCTAGTCCCCGCCGGTGGGCGCCCGCTCGAAGCGCTCGAGCAGCTCCGCCGCGACGCTCACCGCGATCGCCGCGGGCTCCTTCGAGCGGATCCCGCGGATGCCGATCGGCGTCTCGATCCGGCCGAGCGTCGGCTCGTCGTGCCCGGCCGACGCGAGCTCGCCGCGGAAGCGCGCCCACTTCGAGCGCGAGCCGATGAGCCCGATCGAACCGAGCGCGGGCGTGCGCAGCGCACCGTCGCAGATCGCGAGGTCCTCCGCGTGGTCATGCGTCATGACGAGGACGTGCGCGCCGGGCGGGAGGTCCGGGAGCACCGATTCCGGCACCGGCGCGTGGTGCACGCGGACGGTCGCGACGGCATCGGCGAACGGCCCCGTGGCACCTGGCTCGCCCGTGCGCTGGGGGGCGAGCATCGCCGCGCGGGAGTCGACGAGCACGAGCTCGATCGGGTGCCTGGCCAGGATGCGCGCGAGCTCGAGCCCCACGTGCCCGACGCCGAAGATCGCGACGACCGGCACGACCGGCAGGGGCTCCAGCAGCATCGTGACCTCTCCTCCGCAGCACTGCACGCCGTAGTCCACGACGGCACGGTCGCTCAGCGTGAGCGTGAGCAGCTCCGGCTCGGCGGCACCGGACTGCAGCAGCTCGCGCGCCCGCGCGAGCGCCGTCTGCTCCAGGTTGCCGCCGCCGACGGAGCCGAACACGGCGTCGGGCGCGACGACCATCTTCGCTCCGCCGTTGCGGGGCGCGTGCCCGCGCACCATGGCCAGCGTCACGAGCACGGCGGGAGTCCGCTCCGCGCGGAGCCGCTGCACGGCGTCGACCCAGTCCACGTGCGCCCCGTCAGCGGTCGGCCGGCACGGGAGGGCGTGCGGCCCGCGCGTCCCCGGCGACTCCGGCGTCGGCCGCGTCCGCCCCGTCCGCCGCCGTCCGGGCCGCCTCGATCGCCCAGAACACCGCCTCGGGGGTCGACGGCGCTGCGAGCTCGACCGAGTGCCCGGGCGGGCCGAACGCCGCGACGGCGTCGCGGATGGCCTCCCGCACGCTGAACGCCAGCATGAACGGCGGCTCGCCCACGGCCTTCGAGCCGTAGATCGCGCCGTCCTCGTGCGCGCGCTCCAGGAAGTGCACGTTCAGCTCGTCGGGCAGCTCCGAGAAGCTCGGCAGCTTGTACGTGCTCGCCGACGAGGTGAGCAGGCGCCCGCGGCCGCGGCCGTCGGTCTCGTCCCAACGGAGCTCCTCGAGCGTGAGCCAGCCCACGCCCTGCATGAAGGCGCCCTCGACCTGCCCGAGGTCGATGAGCGGGGACAGCGAGTCGCCGACGTCGTGCACGATGTCGACGCGTCGCAGCCGGGTCGCGCCGGTGAATCCGTCGACCTCGACCTCGCTCGCCGCGACGCCGCAGGCGAAGTACTTGAACGGGGTGCCGGTCATCGTCTCGGGGTCCCAGCCGAGGCCCTCGGTGCGGTAATAGCCGGCGGCGAACAACTGCACCCGCTCCGCGTACGCCGTCGCCGCGAGCTCGCCGAAGAGCACGGATGCCGCGGGATCGCCGCCGTGCACCAGGCCGTCCTCGAATCGCACGTCGCCCTCGGCGACGCCGAGCACGTTCGCCGCCACGGGACGCAGCCGGGCGATGATCTGGTCGCAGGCGTCCTTGACGGCCGCACCGTTCAGGTCCGCACCCGATGAGGCCGCGGTCGCCGACGTGTTCGGCACCTTGTCGGTGCGCGTGGGCGCGAGGCGCACCTGCGCGAGCGGCACGCCGAGTGCGGTCGCCGCCACCTGCAGCATCTTCGTGTGCAGCCCCTGGCCCAGCTCGGTGCCGCCGTGGTTCACGAGGACCGAGCCGTCGCGGTAGACGTGGACGAGCGCGCCGGCCTGGTTGTACGCGGTGAAGGTGAACGAGATCCCGAACTTCACCGGCGTGACGGCGAGCCCGCGCTTGACGTCGGGGTCGGCGGCGTTCGCGGCCGCGATCTCCTCGCGGCGACGGGCGACGGCGGCCTCGTCGAGGACGCGCGCCCAGGCGTCGCCGAGCCGCTCGGCGTGGCGCACCTCCATGCCGTAGGGCGTCGTCTGCCCGGGCCGGTACAGGTTCCGCTCGCGGAGCGCGGCCGGATCGATGCCGAGCTGCGGCGCGACGCGGCCGAGCACGTCCTCGATGACGAACATCCCCTGCGGTCCGCCGAATCCGCGGAACGCGGTCTGCGAGGTGATGTTCGTGCGCGCGATGCGCCCGTGCGCCGTGAGGTGTGGGATCCAGTACGCGTTGTCGATGTGGCAGAGGGCGCGGGCCAGGACGGGGTCCGAGAGGTCGAGGCTCCAGCCGCCGTTGGAGGTGAGCGTCGCCTCGAGGCCGAGGATCCGGCCGTCGTCGTCGAACCCGGCCCGCCAGGTCGCGTGGAACGGATGCCGCTTGCCGGTCATCGTCATGTCCTGCGCCCGGGTGAGGCGGAGGCGGACGGCGCGGCCGGTGCGCACCGCGCCGAGCGCCGCCACCGCGGCCAGGCCGTGCGGCTGCATCTCCTTGCCGCCGAAGCCGCCGCCGAGGCGCAGGGACTGCACGGTGACGCGATGGTTCGGCACGCCGAGCACGTGCGCGACGATCTCCTGCGTCTCGGTCGGGTGCTGCGTGCTCGACTCGACGAACACCTGCCCCTCGGAGTCGACGTGGGCGAACGAGGCGTGCGTCTCGAGGTAGAAGTGCTCCTGTCCGCCGACGACGCTGGTGCCCTCGAACACGTGCGGGGCGGAGGCGAGCGCGGCGGCCGCGTCGCCGCGCCGCACCGTCGGCGCCATGCCCTGGAAGGACCCGGCGGCGATGGCCTCCTCGACGGTCACGATCGAGGGCAGCTCCTCGGCCTCGACGAGGACGGCTGCGGCGCCGAGCCGGGCGGCCTCCGCGGTCTCGCCCAGCACCCAGGCCAGCGCGTGGCCGTGGTACTGCGCCTCGTCGGGGAACAGCGGCTCGTCGCCCTTCGCGCCCGCGTCGTTGACGCCGGGCACGTCGGCCGCGGTGAGCACGTGCACGACCCCGGGCACCGCCAGGGCCGGGCCGACGTCGAGCCGCACGCGCGCGTGCGCGTGGGCCGAGGTCACCGGCCATGCGGTCAGCACGTCTCGGCGAGCGGCGGCGAGGTCGTCGGTGTAGACGGCGGTGCCGGTCGCGTGCAGCCGGGCGCTCTCGTGCGCGACCGGGGTTCCGGCGACGGCGCCGGCGGGTCGATCGGCGAGGCCGCTCATGCGGGCACCCCCTCGCGCGCCGTCCGTCGATGCAGGCGACGCAGCGACTGGGCGAGCATCGCGGAGCGGTACGCCGCGCTCGCGCGGTGGTCCGACATGGGCGTTCCCTCGCCGCCGAGCGCGGATGCCGCGTCCCGCACGGCGTCCTCGGTCCACTCGCGCCCGACGAGTGCGGCCTCGGTCGCGCGGGCGCGGATCGGCGTCGCCGCGACCCCGCCGAGCCCGATGCGCGCGGACGTGACGGTGCCGCGCTCCGGGTCGAGGTCGATCGCGTACGCGACGGCGATGCTCGAGATGTCGTCGTAGCGGCGCTTGGCGACCTTGTGGAACGACGTGAGGTTCGCGGTCGGCCGTGGGATGCGGACGCTGCGGATGAGCTCGCCCGGACGACGCACGGTCTCGCGGTACCCGGTGAAGTAGTCGGCGAGGTCGACCTCGCGCTCGCCGTCGGGCGAGACCAGCACGAGCCGCGCCTCGAGCGCGAGCAGCGCCGGCGGCGCGTCGCCGATGGGGGAGGCGGTGCCGAGGTTGCCGCCGAGCGTGGCGCGGTTGCGGATGAGCGGCGACGCGAACTGCGGGAAGAGCGCCGAGAGCAGCGGAACGCGCCCGCGCAGCCGACGCTCGACCTCGGTGAGGGTGAGTGCCGCGCCGATCTCGATGCCCGCGTCGTCGTCGGTGAACGCGCGGAGTCCCTCGAGTCGATCGATCGCGACCGTGACCGGGGCGCGCCGCCCGCGGAGGTTCGCCTCGACCCCCCAGTCGGTGCAGCCCGCGATCGCGACGGCGTCGGGTTCCACCCGCAGGAGTGCGAGCGCCTCGTCGAGGGACTCGGGCCGCACGAACCGGCCGCCGGCGCCGGCCACCCGCGTGGGACGCGCATCGGGCGCCGGCCGAGCGCGCCGTTCCGAGAGGGGGTCGCCGGCCTCGGGGACCGCCTCGAGTCCGAGCGCGGCGTCGCGGATCGGGCGGTACCCCGTGCAGCGGCACAGGTTGCCGCTCAGCGCATGCAGGTCGAAGCCGCCTCCGGTCCCCGGGTCGGCCGGTGGGGCCTCCTCGGCCCCATCGTCGCGCGTCGCGCCGTCGCGCGCCCGGTAGAACTCGGCCGCCATGCTGCAGGCGAAGCCCGGGGTGCAGTACCCGCACTGCGATCCGCCCGCCTCCGCGAGGGCGGCCTGCACCGGATGCATCCGCTCCGGCGTGCCGAGGCCCTCGGCGGTCACGACCTCCTGGCCGTCCAGCGCTGCGGCCGGCATCAGGCACGCGTTCACGGCCGTCCAGTCGGTGCCGCCGTGCTCGTCGGGCGTCGCGACCAGCACCGCGCACGCGCCGCACTCGCCCTCGGCGCAGCCCTCCTTCGCACCGGTCAGGCCGAGCGACCTCAGCCAGTCGAGCGCGGTGGTGTGGGCCGCGACGCCGGAGGCATCCCGCGGCCGGCCGTTGACGGTGACGACGATGTCCATGCCTGGCTCCCTCTGCCCGGAGTCTACGCCGCGCGCAGGCCCGGGTTCCGGTCGCGCTCATGCGCGCATGCCGGTTCCGACGCGCGCGCTTCTGCGCGAAGATGAGGGCGAGGCCTGGACCACCACCCGCGAGGAAGCGGAAGGGAGCGGCAGCCGCATGACCATCGAGATCGTCCGCGTCGACGCAGTCGCGGACGACGACATCCTGACCGACGACGCGCTCGCGTTCGTCGAAGAGCTCCACCACCGGTTCGACGCCCGACGGCGCGACCTGCTCGCGGCACGGCGCGAACGTCGCGAGCGGATCGCGCAGGGCGAACCGCTCGACTTCCTCGCCGGGACGCGCGACGTGCGGGAGGCCGACTGGCGGGTGCCGCCGCCGCCGGACGCGCTCGCCGACCGTCGCGTCGAGATCACCGGACCGGCATCGCCGCCGAAGATGGCGATCAACGCGCTGAACTCGGGCGCCCGGGTCTGGCTCGCCGACCTCGAGGACGCGTCGAGCCCGACGTGGGCGAACGTCGTCGGGAGCGTGCGCAACCTCCGCGACGCGGCGCACGGCACGCTCGCCTGGACCTCGCCCGAGGGCAAGTCCTACGCCCTCCGCGACGACGTGCGGCGGCCGACCGTGGTGACGCGCCCGCGCGGCTGGCACCTGCCCGAGAAGCACGTGCTCGTCGACGGGGAGCGGGCATCCGGGTCGCTCGTCGACTTCGGGCTGCACTTCGTGCACGCGGCACGCGTGCTGTTCGAGCACGACGCCGGCCCGTACTACTACCTGCCCAAGCTCGAGGGCCACCTCGAGGCGAGGCTGTGGAACGACGTGTTCTCGTTCGCCGAGGAGGGGATGGCGCTGCCGGCCGGGACGATCCGCGCGACGGTGCTCATCGAGACGATCCCGGCGGCGTTCGAGATGGACGAGATCCTCTACGAGCTCCGCGACCACGCCTCCGGACTCAACGCCGGTCGTTGGGACTACCTGTTCAGCATCATCAAGGTCTTCCGCGACGCCGGGCCGGAGTTCATCGTGCCCGATCGCGCCTCGGTGTCGATGACGGCGCCGTTCATGCGCGCGTACACCGAGCTGCTCGTGAAGACCTGCCATCGGCGCGGCGCCGTCGCGATGGGCGGCATGGCCGCGTTCGTGCCGAACCGCGCCGACCCGGAGGCCACCGCGGTCGCGTTCGAGAAAGTGCGGGCCGACAAGACCCGCGAGGCCGGGGACGGGTTCGACGGTTCCTGGGTCGCGCATCCCGACCTCGTGCCGGTCTGCCGCGAGGTCTTCGACCAGGTGCTCGGCGACCGACCGAACCAGCTCGACCGGCAGCGGCCGGACGTCGAGGTCACCGCCGCCGAGCTGCTCGACGTCGCGGCGACGGGTGGCGCCGTCACCGAGGCGGGCCTGCGCACGAACCTCTCGGTCGGCGTCGCCTACACGGCGGCGTGGCTCGCCGGCAGCGGCGCGGTCGCGCTGCACAGCCTGATGGAGGACGCCGCGACCGCCGAGATCTCGCGCTCTCAGGTCTGGCAGCAGCTGCAGCACGACGTCGTGCTCGCCGACACCGGCCGCACCATGACGCGCGAGCTCGTGCGCGAGGTGCTCGACGAGGAGGTGGCGGCGCTCCAGGCGGAGACCCCGGCCGCGCCGTTCGCGGCGCACTACGAGGCCGCAGCGTCCCTCATGGCCGACCTCGTCCTCGACGACGCGTACGTCGACTTCCTGACGCTTCCCGCGTACGAGCGGTTGGCCTGACCGCTGTGCGGACCTCGCTGCCCTCGTCCGTGCCGGCGTCGATCGACGCCCGGCTCGCCGAGACCGACCGGCTGCTCGCGAGCGGGTACCCCGGCGACGACGGCGCCCGGCAACCGGTGCACACCGTCTACGTTCCGGCCGACGCGTTCGCGTGGGACCTGCCGCACGCGTGGGGGAGGGCGGCGCTCGCCGCGGCCGGGTCCACGGGGGGCATCGAGTCGCTCGCGAGGGACGTCGGCATCGACCCCGACGTGGCCGCGGAGGTCGCCCCGCTCGTCGAGCGCAAGCTCTCGCACGAGCCGATCGAGGACCTCCGCATCGACTTCGAGGACGGATACGGCGACCGCGGCGACGAGGCGGAGGACGCCGACGTCGCGCATGCGGCCGAGCACGTCGCCCGCGCGACGGACGAGGGCACGGCGCCGCCGTTCGTCGGCATCCGGTTCAAGTCGTTCGAGGCCGCGACGCGGGCCCGCGGCATCCGAACGCTCGACCTCTTCGTGACGGCGCTCGCCGACCGCGGCGGGCTGCCCGACGGGCTCGCCCTCACCCTGCCGAAGGTGTCGACGCTCGCGCAGGTCGAGGCGATGGCCGAGGTCGCGGCAGGCCTGGAACACGCGCTCGGGCTGCCCGGCGGGCGGCTCCGGTTCGAGGTGCAGGTCGAGACGCCGCAGCTCGTGCTCGGCGCGGACGGGGTCGCCACGGTCGCACGGGTCGCGCACGCCGCTCCCGGACGCATCTCGGGCCTGCACTTCGGCACGTACGACTACAGCGCCGCCCTCGGCATCGCCGCGCCCGAGCAGTCGCTCGACCACCCCGCCGCCGATCACGCGAAGCTCGTGATGCAGCTCGCGGCGGCGGGCACCGGCATCCGGCTCTCCGACGGCTCGTCGA
Organism: Agromyces litoreus; assembly: GCF_040496015.1. Taxonomy (NCBI): domain Bacteria; kingdom Bacillati; phylum Actinomycetota; class Actinomycetes; order Micrococcales; family Microbacteriaceae; genus Agromyces; species Agromyces litoreus. The sequence continues at coordinate 58,700 of NZ_JBEPKA010000015.1, read as the reverse complement.
ACGTGCTGCCGATCGGCGACCGTGCGGCCGAGGCGTGGCGGCGGCACGCGCGACTCGTCCGACGGTCCCTCGAGCGGGGGTTCCGGCAGGGCTGGGACCTGCACCCGGCGCAGCTGCCGACCCGGTTCATCGCGACCACGGCGTACTACCGCGAGGGCTGGCCCGAGGCGGCCGGCCGGCTCCGCCACGTGCACGAGCGCACCGCCGGCGCCGTGCTCGACGAGCCGGCCACGATCCGCGCGCTCGCCGGCTTCGTGCACCGCGGCGTCCAGTGCGGCGCGATCACCGCCGACGAGGTCGAACGCGGTACGGGGCTGGGCGCGTCGGCGCTCACCGCGCTCGCCGCGCCACGGCGGGCGCCCGGCTGAGCGGCCGATGCGGACGCGATCGACGACCACGGCCCGCGGACGAGGAGGTCCCATGAGCTACTACACCCCGCCGGGCGGCCTGCCCGGGCAGACCGAACTGCTCACCGATCGCGCGATGGTGACCGAGGCCTACACCGTGATCCCGAAGGGCGTGCTCCGCGACATCGTCACGAGCCTGCTGCCCGGCTTCACCCGGACCCGTTCGTGGATCCTCGCCCGCCCGATCGCCGGCTTCGCGACGACGTTCTCGCAGCTCATCGTCGAGGTCGCGCCGGGCGGCGGCGCCGAGCGACCCGAGGCGGAGGCCGGGGTCGAGGGCGTCGTGTTCGTCACGGCCGGCGAGCTCGCGCTCGACCTCGAGGGCGCGCGCCACGCGCTGGGACCCGGCGGGTACGCCTACCTCGCGGCGGGCGCGACGTGGTCGATCGCGAACGAGGGCGACGAGTCGACGTCCTTCCACTGGATCCGCAAGGCGTACGAACCCGTCGACGGGATCGCCGCACCCGCGTCGTTCGTCACGAGCGACGCGGACGTCGCGCCGCAGCCGATGCCCGACACCGACGGGGCGTGGGCGACGACCCGGTTCGTCGACCCCGACGACCTCGCGCACGACATGCACGTGAACATCGTCACGTTCCGGCCGGGGGGCAAGATCCCGTTCGCCGAGACGCACGTGATGGAGCACGGTCTCTTCGTGCTCGAGGGCACGGCCGTCTACCGCCTGAACGGCGACTGGGTGGAGGTCGAGGCCGGCGACTTCATGTGGCTCCGGGCGTTCTGCCCGCAGGCCTGCTACGCGGGCGGCCCGGGGCCGTTCCGCTACCTGCTGTACAAGGACGTCAACCGCCAGGTGCGCCTCACCGGCCCGGCGGAGGCGCGGTGATGGATCCCTTCGACGTCGTGCTCGTCGGCGACCGCGTGCTCGTCGACGGGGTCTTCACGCCCGCCGAGATCGGGGTCCGCGGCGGACGGATCGTGCGGATCGCCGAGCCCGGCGCCGGACTCCGGGGCGCGCGCAGGGTGCGCCTCGACGACGGCGAGGTCCTCGTGCCCGGACTGGTCGACACGCACGTGCACGTCGACGAGCCCGGGCGCACCGAGTGGGAGGGTTTCGCGACGGCGACCCGGGCGGCCGCCGCGGGCGGCGTGACGACGATCGTCGACATGCCCCTGAACAGCATCCCGCCGACCACGTCGGTCGATGCGCTCGGGGTGAAGCGGGCCGCAGCCGCCGGACGCGTGTTCGTCGACGTGGGGTTCTGGGGCGGGCTCGTGCCGGGGAACGCGCGCGACCTGCTGCCGCTCGTCGCCGACGGGGTATTCGGGTTCAAGTGCTTCCTCGTCGACTCGGGCGTTCCGGAGTTCCCACCCGTCGACGCCGCGGAGATGGAGCGGGCGATGGCCGTGCTCGAGCGGGCGGGGTCGATGTTGATCGTGCATGCCGAGGACGCGGCGGTGCTCGATGCGGCACCCGAGCCGCACGGCCGCGACTACGCCGACTTCCTCGCCTCGCGGCCCGATGCGGCGGAGGGAGCGGCCATCGCGTCCGTGATCGACGCTGCGCGCCGCACCGGCGCTCGGGCGCACCTCCTGCACCTCAGCTCGGCGGAGCCGGTCGAGGCGATCGCACGCGCCCGGGCCGACGGCGTGCGGATCACCGTCGAGACGTGCCCGCACTACCTCGCCCTCGCGGCTGAGGACGTCCCCGTGGGGGCGACGGCCTACAAGTGCTGCCCGCCCATCCGCGGCCGCGGGAACCGCGACGCGCTCTGGCGCGCGCTCGAGGCCGGCGCGATCGACACGATCGTGTCCGACCACTCCCCGGCGCCGGCGACGCTGAAGTTCGCGGGCGGCGGCGACTTCGCCGCGGCCTGGGGCGGGATCGCGTCGCTGCAGCTCGGGCTGCCCGTGGTGTGGACCGAGGCGCGCCGCCGCGGCATCCGACTCGAGCGCGTCGTGGGGTGGATGGCGACCGCGACCGCGGACCTCGTGGGCCTGGCCGCCAAGGGCCGCATCGCGGAGGGCGCCGACGCCGACCTGGTCGTCCTGGCGCCCGACGAGCCGTTCACGGTGGATGCCGGGGCGCTGCACCACCGGCACCCCATCACGCCGTACGACGGGATGGACCTCGTCGGCGTGGTGCGGGCGACCTACCTCGCCGGGGTCGAGGTCGACGGCGCCGTCCCGCGCGGGAGGCTCCTGCGGCGGGCAGGATCGGAGGGTGGGCCGGGCGATGACGCTTGACGGGTTCAACGATGCCGACCGCGACGACGCGATCGCGTTCCTGCGGCCCTGCCTCGACGTGGACCGCTGGTGCGCCGATCTCGCCGACGGCCGCCCGTACGCGTCCGTGGACGCGCTCGCGGCACGGGCCGAGGCGGCGGCGTCGCCGTTCACGCGTGCCGAGGTCGACGGGGCGCTCGCCCACCATCCGCGCATCGGCGAGCGACCGGCGGGCTCGGGTGCCGAGGCGGCGATGTCGCGTGCCGAGCAGGCCGGCGTCGATCCCGCCGACGCCGAGGTCGCCGCCGCGCTCGAACGAGGCAACCGCGCCTACGAGGAGCGGTTCGGCCGCGTGTTCCTCATCCGCGCCGCGGGCCGGTCCTCGCGCGACATCCTCGAGGCGCTGAGCGAGCGCCTCACCCACACGGCGGAGGAGGAGGAGCCCGTCGTCGCCGACCAGCTCCGACAGATCGCCGTGCTCCGACTGAAGGGACTCCTCGCATGAGCACCGCCGACCGCCCCGCCACGCGCATCACGACCCACGTGCTCGACGCCACGAGCGGTCGGCCCGCCGAGGGGGTCGCCGTCGAGCTGTTCGCCCGGGCGCCGTCCGCGGGCGACGATCACGGGTCCTCGCCCGGTCGATGGCGTCGTCTGGACGCCGCTGCCACCGACGCCGACGGCCGGATCTCCCGGATCGGACCGGACGCCCTGCCGCCCGGCGACTACCGCCTGCGGTTCGACACGGAGTCGTACTTCGGCGCGACCGGCACCGAGTCGTTCTATCCGGAGGTCGTGCTCACGTTCCGCGTCGCCGACGACGGCCGGCACGTGCACGCGCCGCTCCTGCTGAGCCCGTTCGCCTACTCCACCTATCGAGGGAGCTGATCATGTCCGAGCCCGCCATCGTCCTCGGCCCCAACCAGTACGGCAAGGCGGAGGTGCGCGTCGTGAAGATCACGCGCGACACCCCGCGACACGTGATCGACGACCTCAACGTCACGTCCCAGCTGCGCGGCGACTTCGAGGCCGCGCACGTGCGCGGCGACAACGCGCACGTCGTCCCGACCGACACTCAGAAGAACACGATCTTCGCCTTCGCGCGCGACGGGATCGGCACGCCCGAGGCGTTCCTGCTGCGCCTGGCCGACCACTTCACGGGCTCGTTCGACTGGGTGAGCGGCGGTCGGTGGGAGGCGGAGCGGCACCCGTGGACCCGGGTCACCGCGGACGGCCGCCCGCACGACCACGCGTTCGTGCGCAGCGGCGCCGAGGTGCGGACCGCCCTCGTCGTCGCGGACGGCGCGGACCGCCACGTGATCGCGGGCATCCGCGGCCTCACCGTGATGAAGACGACGGAGTCCGGATTCGAGGGATATCCGAAGGACCGCTACACGACGCTGGTCGAGACCCGCGACCGCATCCTGGCGACTGACATCACGGCCCGCTGGCGGTACGCGCGCCGCGACGTCGACTTCGACGAGCGGCACGCCGGCGTCCGCGCACTGCTGCTCGAGGCGTTCGCCCAGACGTACTCCGCCGGCCTGCAGGCGACCCTGTACGACATGGGGCGCCGGGTGCTCGAGACGTTCGACGACATCGCGGAGATCCGGTTCTCGATGCCGAACAAGCACCACTTCGTGGTCGACCTCTCGCCCTTCGGGCTCGACAACCCCGACGAGGTCTTCTACGCCGCGGACCGGCCGTACGGGCTGATCGAGGCGGCCGTGGTGCGCGAGGGACTGGAGAGCCCACGGGTGGCGTGGGACGGCATCGCCGGGTTCTGCTGACGGGATGCCCGCCGCCGGCTGCGTCTAATTATCCAACTGGACAATTCGCGTCGAGCGGGCTACCGTACCTGCATGCGAATCCTCCTCATCGGTGCGGGGGGCGTGGGCGATGCCATCGCCAAGATCGCCGCCCGCCGCGACTTCTTCGAACTCCTCGTCGTCAGCGACTACGACGAGAGCCGCGCCCGCCGCACGGTCGACTGGATCGCCGCGAAGCACGGCGACGACGTGGCGGCGCGCTTCGCCACCGCGCAGGTCGACGCGAGCGACCCCGAGGTCGTGGCATCCGTCGCCCGCGAGCACGGCGCCACCCACGTCATGAACGCCGTCGAGCCGAAGTTCGTGCCATCGATCTTCCGCGGCGCGCTCGCCGCCGGCGCCGACTACCTCGACATGGCCATGAGCCTGTCCGAGCCGCACCCGACCGAGCCGTACGCCGAGCCCGGCGTGAAGCTCGGCGACGACCAGTTCGCGCAGGCCGACGACTGGGAGACCGCCGGGCGGCTCGCGCTCGTCGGCATGGGCGTCGAACCGGGGCTCTCCGACGTGTTCGCGCGGTACGCGGCCGACCACCTCTTCAGCGAGATCGACGAGCTCGGCACGCGCGACGGCGCGAACCTCGTCGTGCGCGACGAGGAGGGCAACGAGGTCTTCGCCCCGAGCTTCAGCATCTGGACGACGATCGAGGAGTGCCTGAACCCGCCCGTCGTCTGGGAGCAGGACCGCGGATGGTTCACCACCCCGCCGTTCAGCGAGCCCGAGGTGTTCGAGTTCCCCGAGGGCATCGGCCCGGTCGAGTGCGTGAACGTCGAGCACGAGGAGGTCCTCCTCATGCCACGCTGGGTCGACGCGAAGCGCGTCACCTTCAAGTACGGCCTCGGCGACGAGTTCATCAACGTCCTGAAGACCCTGCACCTGCTCGGCCTCGACTCGACGACGCCGATCCGCGTGCGGAGCGCGAACGGACCCGTCGAGGTCGCCCCGCGCGACGTCGTCGCGGCCGCGCTGCCCGACCCCGCCACGATCGGCCCGAAGATGACCGGCAAGACGTGCGCCGGGCTCTGGGTCACCGGCACCGGGACGGACGGCGCACCTCGCGAGGTGTACCTGTACCACGTGAGCGACAACGAGTGGACGATGCGCGAGTACGAGTCCCAGTGCGTCGTGTGGCAGACCGCGCTCAACCCCGTCGTCGCGCTCGAGCTGCTGGCCACGGGCGCCTGGCAGGGACGCGGCGTGCTGGGTCCCGAGGCCTTCGACGCGCAGCCGTTCCTCGACCTCATGGCGCGGCCGGAGGCCGACGGCGGCTACGGCCAGCGGTGGGGCATGGAGGACCGGCTCGCCCGCTGACCGGCGCGGTCCGACGCGGCGGCGTGCCGCGCGGGCGCGATAGGGTCCGGTCCATGACGGATGCCGCGACCCTCGCCCGCGCGCACGCGCTCGCCGACGCAGAGGACCGTCGGGCGGGCGTGGTCACCCGGCAGGCCCGTCCCGACGAGCTCGCCGGCGCGCTCGCGAGGTTCGACGCGACCTGGGGCGCGGGCCGCACGGTCGACCTGCCGTCGCTCATGGCCGTCGCACATGCCGGGAACACCGTGCTCGTGGCCGTGCCGACGGGGGATGCGCCGCACGGCGGCCTCCCGCTCGGGGCGGCGCTCGGATTCCTCGGCTGGGCGGGCGGCCTGCACGTGCACTCGCACATGAACGCCGTCGACCCGCACGCGCGGGGGCGCGGCATCGGCGTGGCGCTGAAGCTCCGCCAGCGCGCGATCTGCCTCGACCACGGCGTCGACGAGGTGCGCTGGACCTTCGATCCCCTCATCCGCCGCAACGCCCGCATGAACCTCGTCCGGCTCGGTGCCGACGTCGCGGCGTACCATCCGGACTTCTACGGCGAGTTGCGCGACGCGATCTCGGGCGGGGATCGCAGCGATCGCTTCGAGGTGCGCTGGCGGCTCACCTCGACGCGCGTCGCGCGGGCCCTCGAGCGGATGCCGCAGCCCGCGTGGCGCGCCGACGGCGGGCTGCGGCTCGACCCCGACTTCGAGGCCGTCCGCGCCGCCGACCCCGCGGCCGCCGCGGCGCTGCGCGACGCGTCGCGCGAGGCGTTCGCCGCGCTCGCCGACGGCCGGCTGCGGCCCGAACTCGACGCCGGCGGCGACTGGGTCTTCACCGCAGACGATCCGGATCGCACCGCCTGACGGGACCGGAGGCCCCGCAGCGCGCTACCGTCGTGGAGGGGGCGGTCGCTCCGTGCGCCGGCCCACCCCGCCGGACGAGCCGATGGAGGATCGATGACCGACGCGAGCACCAGCCCGACGCCCCGCATCGAGGCGATCGACCTGCACCGCCTCGAGGTGCCGCTCGTTCGCCCCTTCGAGACGTCCTTCGGCCGGGAGACCGCGCGCGAGGTGCTGCTCGTGCGCGTGCGGACCGACCGCGGCGACGGCTGGGCGGAGTGCGTCGCCGGGCGCGACCCGTTCTACTCGGGGGAGTACGTCGCCGGTGCGGCCGCGGTCATCGAGCGCTACCTGGCCCCCGCCCTGCTGCGTGGCCCGCAGCACCACGTCGACGACGACGGCCACGTCTCCGGGGTGCTCATCGAGGACCCGTCGCACCCGGCGGGCGTGTGGATCGACGACCGCGAGCAGCACGTCGATGGTGCTGCGCCGACCGGTCGTCGTGGCGGAGCGGCGGCATCGATCGCGAGCGTGCCGCTCGCGGCATCCGTCGCCCCGGCGCTCTCGTTCGTCGCCGGGCACCGGATGGCGAAGGCGGCGCTCGAGACGGCGGTGCTCGATGCGGAGCTCCGGGCGCAGGGCCGATCGATGGCGCAGTGCTTCGGCGCCGTTCGCGAGTGGGTGGACTGCGGCGTCTCGGTCGGCATCGCGCCGACGCTCGAGGAGCTCCTCGACGAGGTGACCGGCTACCTCGATGAGGGGTACCGGCGCATCAAGCTCAAGATCAAGCCCGGATGGGACCTCGTCCCCGTCGCCGCGGTGCGCGAGCTCATCGGACGCGACGCGCTGCTGCAGGTCGATGCGAACACGGCGTACACCGCGGACGACATCGCCCTGCTGACCGGACTCGACGCCTTCGACCTGCTGCTCATCGAGCAGCCGTTCGCCGAGGAGGACCTCGCGACGCACGTGCGCCTGGCTCGCGCGTGCGAGACCCCGATCTGCCTCGACGAGTCGATCGTCGACGCGACGACCGCGATCGACGCGATCGAGCGCGGGGCGACGAGCATCGTGAACATCAAGCCCGGCCGGATGGGCGGCTTCCTCGAGGCGCTGCGCGTGCATGACGCGTGCGTCGAGCGCGACGTGCCGGTCTGGTGCGGCGGGATGCTCGAGACCGGCGTCGGCCGGGCGGCGAACGTCGCGATCGCGGCGATGCCCGGGTTCGTGCTCCCGGGCGACACGTCGGGTTCGGGGCGCTACTTCGCGGAGGACCTCACCGAGCCGTTCGTGCTCGGCGAGGGCGAGCACCGCGGGCAGCTGCGGGTGCCGGAGGGGCCGGGCACCGGCGTCGCCGTGCGCGAGGGCCCGGTCCGCGACTGGGCGGCGACCGCGCCGGTCACGATCGCAGCGGGCTGACCACCGGGCGCGCCGCGAACGCCGGGTAGGCGAACCCCGCGAGCGCCGAGCCGAAGACGCCCCACACGAGGTCGCCGATCGTGTCTCGGTAGTCGACGTAGATCGTCTCGTCGATGTACGTCTTGCCGAACCACTCGAACACCTCCCAGATGACGGCGAGCCCCGAGCCGAACGCCGCGCACAGCAGCACCGCCGCGACGACCGGACGCGCCGACCTCGCGGGATCGCCGATGATCCGCACCCGCACGAGGAGCAGCACGCAGACCACCGCGGCGAGGCCGTTCATGAGGAAGTGCATCGGGATGTCCCACCACAGCACCGCCACGTAGAGGTCGGTCACGCTGCTCCAGACCGACACGAGCGCCACCGCGCCGAACGCGAGGTCGAGCGCCGGACGGACCCGGAGCGCGCGGGGGATCACCATCCCCGCGCTGACGAACGCGAGGCTCACCATCCCGAGCGGGCCCCACCCGATCCCGGCGATCGGGATGCAGGCGAGCGCCACCAGCCGCAGGACGTCGGCGGCGACCTCGCCGGGTCCGTCGGCCCTCCGCGCCACACCGCTCCAGAAGCCGCGCATCATCCGCCTCCTCGTCGTGCCTCGCCCGCCCGGCCGCCCGCATGGCGGAGCACCGCCTGGACGGGCTCGTGGTCCGACGCCGCCCGTCCCTCGAAGCGCACCGCATTGATCCCCGCGCTCGCGACCTCGGCCGCGCCGCCGACCAGGATCAGGTCGATCCGCCGTCCGCCGGCCCGGCGGGGTCCGTAGTTGGAGAACGTGCCCCAGTCGGGCGTCAGTCGCTCGGGCGCCGCCTGCCAGGCGTCGCGCAGCACGTCCTCCGCGGTGAGCCGGCGGTGCACCGCCGAGCGCTGGTCGGCGTTGAAGTCGCCGGTCACCACGATCGCGGCATCGGGCTCGTCGACGCGGAGGTCGTGGGCGAGCCGCGCGATCATCAGGGCCGACTGCAGGCGCGAACGCCGCGACAGGTGGTCCAGGTGGGTGTTCAGCACGTGCAGCCGTGCGCCGGTCTCGCGATCGGTGAAGGCGGCGGACACGAGCGTGCGGCGGGTGAGGTTGCCCCACGAGCGGGAACCGTGCTCCTCGGGGGTGGCCGAGAGGGCGTGCTGGCGCCATCCGGTGAGCTCGAGCCGTTCGGCATCGTAGTAGACGGGGGTGGCCTCGCCGCGGCCGCCGGGGTCGCGGCCCGTGCCGATCCAGCGATGGGACGGGCCGAGCGCGGCGCCGACCTCCTCGACCTGGTCGCCGAGCGCCTCCTGCACCCCGAGCACCGTCGGCCGCTCGGCGGCCAGCAGCCGCCGGACGAGCGGCCGCCTCACCGCCCATCGGTCGGGGCTGCCCGGGCGGTTGCGCGGCATCGGTCGACGGACGTTGAACGACATCACGTGCCAGTCGGGTGCCCCGACCGGTCCGATGAGCGGTCGATCCGTCATCATGCGGCCAAGGGTACGCCGCGCTCGCGCGCCGAATGGGCCGTTCAGCCCAGCAGGTCTCGCCGAGCCTCGGGGTAGCCGAGCAGGTTGCCCTCGGTCGTGGCGGCGCCGCGGGCGAGAAGGTCGGTCGGGCACCAGCCCGTCAGGGCCCCGAGCGCGAGGAACGTCGCGCACACGCCGGCGGGGATCGCGCACCACCAGGCGTCGAGGTTCGAGACGGCGAACGCCGCCAGGAACACCGCGACGACGGCGCGCACGATGCGATCGGAACGACTCGCCGCGCAGGACCGCACGGCGAGCGCCCGTGGGAGGGGCCTCACGCCTGGGGCGCGGGGGCCTGCTCCGCGGCGGCGGCCTGCTGCTCGGCGAGCTGGCGACGCACGTCGTCCATGTCGAGGGCCTTGGTGCCCTCGATGACCTGCTCGAGCTGCGCGGCGTTCAGCGCGCCCGGCTGGGCGAAGACGATGATGCCCTGGCGGAAGACGACGAGGGTGGGGATCGAGGTGATGCGGAAGCCCGCGGCGAGCGCCTGCTCGGCCTCGGTGTCGACCTTGCCGAAGACGACGTCGGCGTGCTGCTCCGAGGCGCGCTCGAAGATGGGGCCGAACATGCGGCACGGACCGCACCACTCGGCCCAGAAGTCGAGCAGGACGATGTCGTTGTCGCGGATGGTGGACTCGATGGTGTCGTGGGTGATGTTCACGGAAGCCATGCCACGATTCTACCAGACGATACCCCGGGGGTATCATGGGAGCATGATCACCCGGTTCCAGTGCACCAGCCAGACCCCATCCGTCGCGTCCGCCCGCGGCATCCGACCCGCCCTCGTCGCCGTCGTCGGCGCCGCAGCGCTCGCGCTCACCGGGTGCGCGGCATCCGACCCGATCGAGCTCACCGACGAGACCGTCGTGGTCGACGTGCGCACCCCGGGCGAGTACGCCGAGGGCCACCTCGACGGCGCCACGAACCTCGACCTCACCTCCGGCGAGCTCGCCGCCGAGATCCCCGCGCTCGATCCGTCGGACGAGTACGTCGTCTACTGCCGATCCGGGAACCGCTCGGCCCAGGCGGCGCAGCTCATGGAGCAGGCCGGGCTCGACGTGGTCGACGCCGGATCGCTCCAGAACGCCGCGGACGCCACCGGCCTTCCGATCGTGCGCTGACGCGCCGGGCGCGTCGGCGCGGTCAGCGCGAGTCGCCCACCGCGAGCCCGGCGGCCGTCTCGCCGATCCGCGCCGCCGACTCGCCGCGCTCCGGACGGTCGTCGAGCAGGAACCACGTCGACGAGAGCGCGCACCAGGCCACGAGCCAGTCGCGCAGGCGCCGGGGCGAGAAGCCCGTCGCGCGCACCGTCACCTCGAACTGGCGGGCCAGCCGTCCGGGTCGGAGCGCCCGCTCGTGCGAGGGGTTGCAGAGCAGGTTGCACGCGTCGAACTCGGCGTCGCCGAGCAGGCCCTTCGGGTCGATCGCGAGCCAGCCGCGTTCGCCGAAGTCGAGCACGTTGCCGTGGTGCAGGTCGCCGTGCAGCACGACCGGCTCCCGCTGCTCGTCGAGTCGTCGCCGGGCGAGGTCGGCTCCCGCGCGATGCACCGGGCCGAGCCCGTCCGCGTGCGCGAACAGCTGGCCGAACCACGTCTCGAGCGGGACCAGCGGCGGCGCGACGGGCCCGGACCGGACGTGGTCCGTCTGCCCGTGCAGCCGGGTGCCGACGTCGCAGATGATGCGCGTCGCCGCATCGTCGTGGCCGTCGCGCACCATCCGCACGAGGTCGTGCGTCCCGGCCGCCCGCGCGAGCAGCAGCGCTCGCCCGTCGCGGCGGAGCACGGGCGCGGCGCCGTTCCCGTCGAGCGCCTCGAGCAGCGCGGCGCCGCGGGCCTCCTCGGCCTCGTGCGCGAGCTTGAAGACCGCTGCGGCGCCCTCCTCGGTGCGCACGGGCACGATCCGGCTCGTCGGCGTCGCCCATGCCTCGCCGTCGGGTCGGAGACGCCACCGGGAGAGCCACTCGGCCTCCAGCCCGTGTCCCGGGTCGACCGGTCCGAGGCCGCTCATCGGCCGGTCCCGACGGACCCGCGGCGCCTCGACCCGGCACGACCGTCCCGGGCGCCGTCCGCCGCCTCGGTGCGATCACGGACGCGCCCCGGCCCCGATCCGGAGACGACCACCACGCCGCCAGTATCCCGGCGCACGGCGTCCCGGGCCGTGCACGGGCCCGGTGGGCCGTGATCCCGCGAGACGGTGCGGGAGTCGCGGGTCCTGCGGGGTGGCCGCGGCTAGGATCGGGCGCATGTCGGATGACGCGGTGCAGCGTGCTCGGGAGGCGGCCGAGGCCGCGGCGGCGGCGGCCGCGGATCTGCAGGCCAGGGCCGCGGAGGCCACGCGACGCGCGGAGGAGGCCGCGGCGCACGCGGAGGCCGCGGCGCGGGCCGCGGACGACGCGTCCGATGCCGTCGCGGGCGGTGACGACGCGGGAGCCCCGGGAGGCCCGAACGCCGGGACCTCGGCCCCCGCATCGGACGGCCCGCTCGACGCCGCCGAGGTCGAGCGGATCCGCCTCGGCTACGCGTTCGACGGCGCGGCGCTCGAGCTCGGGGCGCTCGTGAACGGCGAGGCGATGCCCGACGTGCCGGTCCGCATCCCGATCGCGATGACCAACCGGCACGGTCTCGTCGCCGGCGCCACCGGCACGGGCAAGACCCGCACGCTCCAGCTACTGGCCGAGCAGCTCTCGGCCAACGGGGTCGCCGTGTTCGCCGCCGACGTGAAGGGCGACCTCTCGGGCCTCGCCACGCCCGGCGAGCCGAGCGAGAAGCTGCGCGCGCGCACGGACGGCATCGGGCAGGAGTGGAGCGCGACCAGCTTCCCCACCGAGTTCTTCTCGCTCGGCGGCGTCGGTCGGGGAGTGCCGATCCGCGCGACGATCTCGGGCTTCGGCCCGCTGCTGCTCTCGAAGGTGCTCGGGCTGAATGCGACGCAGGAGTCCAGCCTCGGCCTCGTGTTCCACTACGCCAATCGCAATGGCCTCGCCCTGCTCGACCTCGCGGACCTGCGGGCCGTCCTGACCTACCTCATCGGCGACGAGGGGAAGGCCGAGCTCGAGGGCCTCGGCGGGCTCTCGAAGGCGACCGTCGGCGTCATCCTGCGCGAGCTCATCGCGTTCGCCGACCAAGGAGCCGACGTGTTCTTCGGCGAGCCCGAGATCGACACCGACGTGTTCCTCCGCACGGCCGCGGACGGCCGCGGCGTCGTCAGCCTGCTCGAGGTGCCCGGCGTGGCCGACCGGCCCGCCCTGTACTCGACGTTCCTCATGTGGCTGCTGGCCGACCTCTACGCGGGGCTGCCGGAGGTCGGGGACCTCGATCGCCCCAAGCTCGTGTTCTTCTTCGACGAGGCGCACCTGCTCTTCCGCGACGCGTCGAAGGACTTCCTGGCGCAGGTCGTCCAGACCGTCCGGCTCATCCGATCGAAGGGCGTCGGCGTCTTCTTCGTCACGCAGACGCCGAAGGACGTGCCCGGCGACGTGCTCGCGCAGCTCGGCTCGCGCGTGCAGCACCAGCTGCGGGCGTTCACGCCGGACGACGCGAAGGCCCTGCGCGCGAGCGTCTCCACCTACCCGAACTCGGGCTACGACCTCGAGGAGACCCTCACCGTGCTCGGCACGGGCGAGGCGATCGTCACCGTCATGAACGAGAAGGGCGCGCCGAGCCCCGTCGCGTGGACGCGGCTGCGCGCGCCGCAGGCCTCGATGGCCCCGACCCCGGACGCCGCGATGGACGCCGCGGTCGCGGCATCCCCCCTGATGTCCGAGTACGGCACGCCCGTCGACCGCGAGTCGGCCCACGAGCTGCTGGCGCAGCGCATGGCGGATGCCGCGGCGGCGGCCGAGGCCGCGGAGGCCGCCGAAGCGCGTGCGAAGGCCGATGCGGAGTACGAGAAGATGCAGGCGAAGATCCGTGCCGAGCAGGAGAAGGCCGATCGGAAGGCGCGCGCCGAGTACGACCGGATCATGAAGCGCACGTCGGGATCATCGCGGTCCGGCTCGCGGTCGCGATCGTCGCAGCGCTCGCCCTTGGAGGAGGTGCTCGGCTCGAAGGCGACGCAGCGGGCGATCACCGAGGTGCTGACCGGCCTCTTCGGCATGGCGAAGCGCAAGTGAGCGGCGCCGAGCCGGTGATCCGGCCCTACCGGGCCTCGGACCGGGACGCGGTCGCCGAGGTCTGCCTGCGCACCGCCGCCGCCGGCGGCGACGCCTCCGGGGTGTACCGTGACGACACGCTCATGCCCGAGGTGTACGCACTGCCCTACGTCGACTACGCCCCCGACCTGGCCTTCGTGGTCGAGCTCGACGGCCGGGTGGCCGGGTACGTGCTCGGTGTCGCCGACACCGCGGACTTCATGGAGTGGTACGCCCGCGAGTGGGCGCCGGCCTTCCGCCGCCGGCACCCCGTCGCCGGCCCGCCCACCGAGTACCGCCCCGCGTACACGGAGGCGCAGCTCATCGCCGACGGCGGCGATCCCGAGCGCATGCGCATCCCGGAGCTGGACGCCTATCCGGCGCACCTGCACATCGACCTCCTGCCGGAGCTGCAGGGTCGCGGGCTCGGCAGGCGACTCATCGACACGCTGCGCGCCGCGCTCGCCGAGCGCGGGGTGCCCGCCGTGCACCTGGGACTCGACGCGGCGAACGTCGGAGCGCGCGCGTTCTACGCGCGCCTCGGCTTCCACGAGCTCGCATCCAGTCGGCCCGAGGCGCCGAGGCTCGGCATCCCGACGACCTGATCGCCGTGCGAGACGCGCGACCGGGCGGCGTCACGCGGCGTCGGCGCGTCACCCCCTGAGGCCGCGCCCCTCGAACCAGTAGAGCAGTCCGGGATCGGACTCCCGGAGTTCCGACATCGTGACGGGCTCGGTGCGCACCGTCTCCGGCATCCCCAGCGCCTCGGCGACGAGGTCGAGCGAGGCGTCGTCCCAGAACGTGCCGCGCAGGCGGAGGCGGCATCGGCCGGCCGCGTCGACGGCGAACAACTGCTTGACGGTCTCGAGGCTGTCGCCGCGGTAGGTCTCGAGGCGGATGACGTCTACGATGTCGCGGCTCGCGGTGCTCTGCAGCCGACCGAAGAACCCGCGCTCGACGATGCCGTGCCGGCTCACCGTGACCTCGGTTCGCTGGTAGCCGAACCAGGCGGCGGCGCCGAGCACGACCAGGGCGGTGGCGACCACGGCGGTGGCGATGACGGCGGGTGCGCCGAGCGGCGCGACGATCCACGCGAGGGTCGCCAGCACCGGCAGCAGGAGGGCCAGCACCGGGAGCCCGATCGAGCGGGTCAGGGTTCGGCGGGGTCTCAGGGTGAGCACCCTGAGACCCCGTCGCTCTGCCGGGCCGGTGCGGGATTCCCCTGCGTCCCCGTTTCCCGATCTCACCGTTGCCACTGACATCGAGACCATGATGTTCCGACGCCGCGGCGGGCGCCATTCGGCATTAAGGAGGACTTGCGGACGTCGTGGTCGCCGTGCTCACCCGAGGACGGGGAGGACCGCTGCTCGATCGGCTTCGCCGTTGCCGGGTTCGGGGGCGGAAACGATCGAACCCCCGGCCGGTTCGGCCGGGGGTTCTCGGTGGCGGAGGATGGGGGATTCGAACCCCCGAGGGCTTTCACCCAACACGCTTTCCAAGCGTGCGCCATAGGCCACTAGGCGAATCCTCCTGGGACCCCTCACGCACCCGCCAGAGCCCGGTTACCCTTGCTGCGTTTCCGCCCTGGGGGAGTTGGCCTGGATGGCGCCACGTGAGGAGCCTCGGACAGTCTACCCGAGCGAACGGGTGCGTCGAACCGCGAGGTACTCCTCGAACGCCTCGCGGCTCGTCCGGCCCGGCGTGTAGCCGAGGTCGCGCTTGAGTCGGGTGTTGTCGAGCACCGGGCGGTATCGGAGGAAGCCGACCCGTTCGGGCCCGTGCACCGTGAGCCTCAGCGCGTGCGCGACGCGCAGCGCGCCGGCGAGCAGCGCGGGCGGCACGGTGACGGTGGGCGTGCCGATGGCGTCGGCGATCTCGCCCACGGTGACCCGGCCGTCGCCGGCGACGTTGAAGGCGCCGGTGACCTCGCCGGTGGCGCCGGCGACGATCGCCCCCACCACGTCGTCGACCCAGACGAAGACGAACGGGCTGTCGCTGCCGGCGATGCGGAGGATGCGGGGACCGTCCCAGAGCGCGGTGATCTGGTTCGCGACGGTGGGTCCGAGGATGGTGCCGATACGGAGCACCACCTGGCCGAGTGCGGGGTGCCGGTCGCGGTACTCGGCGAGCATCTCCTCCACGAGGCGCTTGTGGCGCGAGTAGCTGAACTCGTCGTTGCCGCGGATCGGGTCGTCCTCGGTGAGCCACTCCGGGTTGTCGGCGTGGTACCCGTATGCGGCGCCGGAGGAGGACACGACGATCCGGCCGACGCCGCCCGCGACAGCCGCGTCGAGCACGTTGCGGGTGCCCTCGACGTCGACGCGGTACTCGACCTCCTCGCTGAGTCCGCCGGGGTTCACGATCGCGGCCAGGTGCACGATCGTGTCGACCCGATGGCGGGTGACCACGTCGGCGACGGCCGCGCCGTCGGTGACGTCGCAGGCCTCGACGACCACGCCCTCGGGGACGGCCGTCGCGGGCGGGCGCACGTCGCCGGAGACGACGAGCTCGACGTCCGGGTGCCCGGCGAGCGCCCGGACGGCATTCGAGCCGAGGAAGCCGCTGCCGCCCGTGACGAGGACGCGCCTCACGAGGTGGCCTCCGAGTCCGGCGAGGCGGGGCCCGCGGCCCGGTCGCCGCCCGGATCCTCGGACGCCCCCGCCGCGACGGCCTCGCCGTCGGCGGCATCCGACCCACGCGTGCGCCGCGCCCAGATCGTCGCCAGGGTGAGCCCCGCGATGATGTCCCAGATGCCCCACCAGCCGGCCACGATCGCCATGCCGCCGATGCCGCCGAAGAACGCGAACACGAGGCCGAGCCCCAGCCCGGCGTTGCGGATGCCGACCTCGAACGTGATGGCCTTCCGGTCGCGCACGCCGAGGCCGCCGATGCGGGCGCTCGCGTAGCCGAGCCCGAGGGCGATCGCGTCGTGGAGGAAGACCGCCAGCAGCACGACGCCGATGTAGGCCATGAAGATCGCCCAGTTGCCGACGAGCGCCGCGACGATGAAGCCGACGAGCCCGGCGAGGCTCACCCAGCGCATGGTCGGCTGCACGCGGGCCGCGAAGCGCGGCCAGAGCGCCCGGATGCCGAAGCCGACGAGGAACGGCAGCCCGATGATGAGGAAGATGTCGAGCAGCATCTGCCAGCCGTCGAGGCTGACGGCCCGGACGAGCTCGGACGCCTTCGGGTGCAGCCCGCCCCAGAAGGCGATGCTGAGGGGCAGCACGAAGATGTAGATCACGTTCGCGACGGCCGTCATGGAGACGGAGAGCGCGACGTTGCCCCGTGCGCGGTAGGTGAGCACCTGCGAGACGTTGCCGGGCGGGCAGGCGGCGACGAGCAGCATCCCGAGCGCGATCGACGCCTGCACGTCGAGCAGGAGCGTGAGGCCGAACGTGACGGCGGGCAGCAGCACGATCTGCGCGACGAGGGCGATGAGCATCGCCTTCGGCGCGCGCGCGACGGCGCGGAAGTCCGAGGGCGCCGTGTCGAGCGCGATGCCGAACATGATCAGGCCGAGCACGATGTTCAGCGCGATGAGCGAGCCCGGCGAGAAGTTCAGGACGACGTCGTCGATGTTCATGCCCGCGCTCCGGTCCGGGAGCCGGCGTCGGCGCGGCCCGGTTCCGCCGCGTCGGCGGGGGCGGATGCCGCGGGGCGCGCGTCGCCGCCCGGCGTCGGGAGGCTCCGCAGCATCCGCTTCATGGTCCGCCGGTAGGCGTCCTTGTTCACGTAGTACGACATCCGGTCGAGGCCGAGGTAGTGGTAGCCGCCGGTGAGGTCGGGCCAGCGGCGGGCCGCGCCCTCGCGGAAGCGGGTGGCCGACTCCGGGTCGTCGCGCACCGCGGCGAGGTAGGCCGCGATCAGTTCGGCCTGCTCGTACCGCCCCTGCCAGCCGATGCCCGACGCCTCGATCATGCCGAGCACGAACAGGCCGTTGAAGGCGGGCGGGAAGATGTTGAGGTAGAGCTCGGGTGCGGCGCTGGTCCAGTTGAGGTGCTCGCGCGCCACGAACGGGTAGTCGAGCTTGTAGCCGGTGGCGAGCATGACGAGGTCGTACTCGCCGGAGGTGCCGTCCGCGAAGTGCACGGTGCGGCCGTCGAAGCGGTCGATGTCGGCGACGACGCGCAGGTCGCCCTGCCCGAGGTGGTTGAGGATCAGCGTGTTCACGATGGGGTGCGACTCGTAGATCCGGTAGTCCGGCTCGGGGAAGCCGAACTTCACCGGGTCGCCCGTGAAGGCGCGCAGCACGCGCCGGTCGACGAACTGCTTGATCCGCGCGGGCAGCGGCCGGCCCTGGTTGAGGGTGTCGGCCGGCCGGCCGAAGAGGTAGCGCGGCACGAAGTAGTAGCCGCGGCGCACCGACATGTCGACGGATTCCGCGTGGTGCACCGCGTCGACCGCGATGTCGCAGCCGGAGTTGCCGGCGCCGATGATG
Source organism: Agromyces litoreus (assembly GCF_040496015.1). NCBI lineage: Bacteria > Bacillati > Actinomycetota > Actinomycetes > Micrococcales > Microbacteriaceae > Agromyces > Agromyces litoreus. Next base: position 40,656 of record NZ_JBEPKA010000015.1, on the reverse strand, counting down.
AGCACGCGCTTGCCGTCGAAGACCCTCGGCGACGAGTAGGCGCTCGTGTGCATGAGCTCGCCGGTGAACTCGCCGCGGAAGGTCGGGACGTTGGGCTCGGCGAGGGTGCCGTTGGCGAGCACGACGGCCGGGTGCTCGGTCGTGGTCTCGGCGCCGTCGGGGCCGACGGCGGTGATGCGCCATCCGCTCGCGCCGCTCGCATCGCCGTCGACGGGCTCGACCGAGGTGACCTTCGTCTCGAACCGGATGTGCCTGCGGAGGTCGAACGCGTCGGCGTACGAGCGGAAGTAGCGCAGGAGCTCGCGGTGGCCGGGGTAGTCGGCGGTGGAGTCCATCGGGAACTCGGCGAACTCGGTCGTGGTGCGCGAGGAGATGAGGTGCGCCGACTCGTACATCGTCGAGCGCGGGTTGTCGATGTTCCAGAGGCCGCCCACGTCGGGGCCGGCCTCGAAGACGGTGAAGGGGATGCCGGCGCGGCTGAGCGCGCGGGCGCCGGCGAGACCGGACGGGCCCGCTCCGATGAGGGCGATGGGGTTCACGGGGGTTTCCTGTGCGTCGTGGCCGCGCTGTCGGGGCCGGCGCGGCGCTGGGCCCGATCAGCATAAGCGAATACCGCTCGGGTTCTGAACCCGCGCACCGCGACGCGAGGCGTGTCCAGTGCTCGCCCAGTGCCCGTCGATAGGCTGGCCGAGTGGCGCACAGCATCTACATCTGCTCCGCCGAGGGCAACACCGGCAAGTCGACGGTGGCCCTCGGAACGCTGGACACGCTGAGCCGTCGGGCGACCAGGGTCGGCGTCTTCCGGCCGATCGCCCGCTCGACGCAGGAACGCGACTACGTGCTCGAGCTGCTGCTCGCGCACGACGGCGCGATCGAGCTCGACTACGACGACGCGATCGGCGTGACGTACGAGGACGTGCACGCCGACCCGGACGCCGCGCTCGCGACGATCGTCCGCCGGTTCAAGGCCGTCGAGGCCCGCTGCGACGTCGTCGTCGTCATCGGCTCGGACTACACGGATGTGGGCAGCCCGACCGAGCTGGCGTTCAACGCGCGCATCGCGGCGAACCTCGGGGCGCCCGTGCTCCTCGTGATCGGGGGGCGCGTGACGCAGGGCCGCGGGGCCAGCGAGCGCCTGGGGTACACCGACGCGCGCACGCCCGACGAGCTCGCCTCGATCACGGAGCTCGCGATCGAGGAGCTCGACCGCGAGCACGCATCGGTGCTCGGGATCGTGGCCAATCGGGCCGACCCCGACCGCCTCGACGACATCGTGGCGGCGCTGCGCGCCGCGTCCGGCGGGTCGTCCTCCGACCGCGGCGGGTCCGCCGGTGGCCGCGGCGGCGTCCGCGCCGCCGACCTCGCCGTCTGGGCGATCCCGGAGGACGCGTACCTCGTGGCGCCGTCGATGCGCTCGATCATGCGCGCCGTCGGCGGCACCCTCTACGCGGGCGATGCCGACCTGCTGGAGCGCGAGGCGCTCGGCGTGGTGGTCGCGGCGATGTCGATGGAGAACGTGCTCGCCTGGCTGACGGACGGCGCGGTCGTCGTCGTCCCGGGCGATCGCAGCGAAGTGCTGCTCGGCGTGCTCACGGCGCACGCCTCCGCGACGTTCCCCTCGATCTCGGGCATCGTGCTGAACGGCGGGTTCCCCGTCTCCGAGACCGTGGAGCGCCTGGTCGAGGGCCTGAAGTCGGGCCTGCCCATCATCCGCACCGAGCTGACCAGCTACGACACCGCGGTCGCGATCACGCAGACCCGCGGCAAGCTCGCCGCCGAGTCGCAGCGCAAGCGCGACACCGCGCTGGCGCTGTTCGAGAAGCACGTGGACGGGTCCGAGCTGCTCGATCGCCTCGACGTGGCGCGCACCGATGTCGTGACCCCGCTCATGTTCGAGTACGGCCTGCTCGCGCGGGCGCGCGAGGCGCGCAAGCACATCGTGCTGCCCGAGGGGTACGACGACCGCATCCTCCGCGCGGCCGCCACCCTGCTCTCGCGGGACGTGGCCGAGCTCACGATCCTCGGGGAGGAGATCGAGGTCCGCTCGCGCGCGATCGGCCTCGGCCTCGACATCTCCCGGGCGACCGTGCTCTCGAACCACGACCACGTCCTCGTCTTCCGCTTCGCCGACGAGTACCAGCGGCGGCGCGCGCACAAGGGCGTGACGCTGGAGCAGGCGCGCGAGACCGTCCAGGACGTGTCGTACTTCGGCACGATGATGGTCGAGCTCGGGCTCGCCGACGGCATGGTCTCCGGCGCCATGCACACGACCGCCCACACGATCCGGCCCTCGTTCGAGATCATCAAGACCCGGCCCGACGTCGACGTCGTCTCGAGCGTCTTCCTCATGGCGCTCGCCGACCGCGTGCTCGTCTACGGCGACTGCGCGGTGGTGCCCGACCCGACCGCGGAGCAGCTCGCCGACATCGCGATCTCGTCGGCGATGACGGCCGAGCAGTTCGGGATCGAGCCGCGCGTGGCGATGCTGTCGTACTCGACGGGCGAGTCCGGTTCGGGCGCGGATGTCGACAAGGTGCGTCAGGCGACCGCGCTCGTGCGCGAGCGGGCGCCCGAGCTCCCGGTCGAGGGGCCGATCCAGTACGACGCCGCCGCCGATGCGGCCGTCGCCCGCACGAAGCTGCCGGACTCCTCGGTCGCGGGGCGTGCGACGGTGTTCATCTTCCCCGACCTCAACACGGGCAACAACACGTACAAGGCGGTGCAGCGCTCGGCGGGCGCGGTCGCCATCGGCCCCGTGCTGCAGGGCCTGAACAAGCCGGTGAACGACCTCTCGCGGGGTGCGCTCGTGCAGGACATCGTGAACACTGTCGCGATCACCGCGATCCAGGCGGCGTCGTGAGCACCGTCCTCGTCGTCAACTCCGGATCGTCGTCCCTGAAGTACCAGCTCGTCGACGTCGCCGCGGGCGTGGCGCTCGCGTCGGGCGTCGTGGAGCGCATCGGTGCCGGGCCGGGGCCCGCGGCGCACACGGATGCCGCGGGCGCGACCACGCGCGAGTCCGTGTCGGTCGCCGACCACCACGCCGCGTTCGCGTGGATGCTGGAGGCGTTCGCCGAGCACGGCCCGTCGCTCGCCGAGCACGCCCCGGTCGCCGTCGGGCACCGCGTGGTGCAGGGCGGTGCGCGCTTCTTCGAGCCGACGGTGATCAGCGAGCTCGTGAAGGTCAACATCGACGAGCTGTCGGTGCTCGCCCCGCTGCACAACCCGGCGAACCTCGCGGGGATCGTCGCGGCGGAGCGGGCCTTCCCCGACGTGCCGCACGTCGCGGTCTTCGACACCGCGTTCCACCAGAGCATGCCGCCGGCGGCGTACCTCTACGCACTGGACCGCGACCTGGCGGAGCGGCACCGGATCCGCCGCTACGGGTTCCACGGCACGTCGCACCGGTACGTCTCGCGCGCCGCGGCGGCCCACCTGGGGCGTCCGGTCGAGGAGCTGAAGCTCATCGTGCTGCACCTCGGCAACGGCGCGTCGGCGTGCGCGGTCGACGGCGGCCGTTCGGTCGAGACGAGCATGGGGATGACGCCGCTCGAGGGCCTCGCGATGGGCACCCGGTCGGGCGACCTCGACCCGGCGGTGGTGCTGCACCTCCAGCGGCGCGCCGGGCTCGACGTCGACGGGGTGGACGACCTGCTGAACAAGCGCAGCGGCATGCTCGGCCTCGGAGGCCACGCCGACATGCGCGACCTCACCGAGGCGGCCGAGGGCGGCGACGAGCGCGCGGCGCTCGCGCTCGAGGTCTACGCGCACCGCATCCGCTCGTACGTGGGGGCGTACGCGGCCCAGCTCGGCCGCGTCGACGCCATCGTGTTCACCGCCGGGGTGGGCGAGAACGCCCCGCTCGTGCGTCGCATGGCCCTCGACGGGCTCGACGGGTTCGGCGCGAGCGTGGACCCGGAGCGCAACGCGGTGCGCTCCCGCGAGGCGCGGCGCATCTCGCCGGACGACTCGCGGACGGCGGTCCTGGTGGTGCCGACGAACGAGGAGCTCGAGATCGCCCGGCAGGCGCTCGACGTCGTCACCGGCTGACGTCGGGCAGCGCGGAGGGGCGTCCCGACGTCCCATCCCATGATGCACAAGAAGTGTTGCGCAAGAATTCTTGTGAATATAGCCTGAGCGCATGGCCGAGCCCGGACGACCTCCCGCCGACTCGAACGTGCACCTGCACGATCCGGGGCCGATGCGCGCGCTCGCGCACCCGACGCGACTGCGGATCCTCGGCATGCTCCGCATGGACGGTCCGGCCACGGTCGGGGCCCTCGCCGAGCGGACGGGGGAGGCCCCCGGCGCCGTGAGCTACCACGTCGCCACCCTCGCCAGGCACGGCCTCGTCCAGGAGGCGCCTGAGCTCGCCCGCGACCGACGCGAGCGCTGGTGGCGCGCCGCGCACGAGATGACGAGCTGGGATCCGGTCGAGTTCCGGGACGACCCGGCCAGGCACGCGGCCTCCGAGGCGATGCGGCGCACGGTGCTCGAGAGCTACCACGCCGAGCTGCTCGCCGCCCTCGCCGCCGAGTCGGCGCTGGAGCCGGAATGGGTCGAGGCCTCCGACTCGTCGGACGGGGCGGCGCAGCTGACGCTCGAGGAGTTCCGCGAGCTCGCCGCCGAGCTCGCCGTCGTGCGGGAGAAGTGGTGGGCGCGGGGTCGCGAGCCGCGCGAGGGCACGCGGTCGGTGCGCTGGATCACGCACGCGTTCCCGAGGGGCGGCACGTGAGCCGCACGCCCGAGGCGGTGCGCCCGCGGCGTCGGCGACTGCCGCTCGTCGTGCTCTACGCGGCGCAGCTCTGCTCGGTCGGCGGGAACGCGATCGCGCTCGTGGCGATCCCGCTCATCGTGCTGCAGCAGACGGGCTCGCCGCTCGCCGCCGGCGTCGCCGGCATCTTCGCGACCGTGCCCCTGGTGATCGGCGGAGCCCTCGGCGGGGTCGTCGTCGACCGCGTCGGCTATCGCGCCTCGAGCATCGTCGCCGACGCCGCCAGCGGCGCCACGGTGCTCGCGATCCCGCTCCTCGACGCGATGGGCGCGCTCTCGTTCGGCGCCCTGCTCGCGCTCGTCTTCCTCGGCGGCCTCCTCGACCCGCCGGGGGACACCGCGAAGACGGTGCTGATGCCCGACCTCGCCGCGCTCGCGCGGGTGCCGCTCGCGCGGGCCGCCGGCGCGCAGTCCGCGGTCCAGCGCACGGCCACGATGCTCGGCGCGGGCGCCGCGGGCGTGCTCGTCGCGTTCGCGGGGCCGATGGCGGCCCTCGTGGCCGATGCGGCGGGGTTCGCCGTCTCGCTGCTGCTCGTGGCGCTGCTCATCCCGTCGCGAGCCGCGACGGGTCCGGTCCATCGTCCCGGCGATCCCGATGGCGGCCCGGACGGCGCCGAACCGGCCGAGTGGGCGGCTCCGGCCACCGCGGGGTTCGTGGCGGGCGTCCGGTTCATCGCGCGGACGCCCCTCGCGCGCGCCGTCGTGCTGCTCGTGACGCTGACGAACGCCATCGACGCCGCCGGCCTCACGGTGCTGCAGCCGGTGTTCGCGGCGCAGGTCCTCGGCGACCCCGCCGCACTCGGCTTCATGCTCGGGACGTTCTCGGCGGGGGCGCTCGCCGGGGCGGCGCTGTTCGGGGCGGTCGGGCACCGCGTCTCGGGGCGGCTGGTGTTCGCCGCGTGCTTCGTGCTCGCCGGTGCGCCGCCGTATCTCGCGATGGCGCTCGGTGCGCCGATCGAGGCGCTGCTCGTGGTGCTCGCCCTCTCGGGCCTGGCCGCCGGCGGGATCAACCCGATGATCTCGACCGCACTCTTCACGGTGGTTCCCGACGGCATGCGGGCGCGGGTGTTCGGCGCGATCACCGCCGGCGTGGCGGCGTCGATGCCGATCGGCGCGGTGACGGCCGGAGCCTCGGTCGACGCGTTCGGGTTCGTCCCGGTCGCTGCGGTCGCGGGAGTGCTGTACGCCGTGCTCGGGGCGAGTCCGCTCGTCCTCCGGGCGTTCGACGGGCTCGCCGGTGCACGCTCGTCGGGCGCCGGCGACCGTGACCCGGGCGTCGCCGCGTCGGCGCCCGCCGAGGGACGCCAGCCGGCGGCCGCCGATCACCTGCGCGGGGACTGAGCCGGGGTCAGCGCACGAGTCGCGCGCAGTCGATGCAGTGCGTCGCGGTCGGACGCGCCTCGAGCCGCCCCACGGTGATCTTCGCGCCGCATCGCTCGCAGACGCCGTACGTGCCGTCCTCGATGCGCGCGAGCGCGCGGTCGATGTCGGCGAGCTCGTGCTCCACGTCGTGCAGCACCGCCGTGCGCTGCGACCACTCCTGGCTCATCGTCGGACCGTCGGGGTCGTGCTCGTCGTCGACGGATGCGTCGGATCTCGCCTCGCGCACCGCCGTGATGCCCTCGCTCTGCTCGAGCAGGCGCTCCTCGGCCTCCCGGCGCTCGATCAGCAGGAGCTCTCGGAATCGCTCGAGCTGCTCGGCTGTGCGGACCCCCGTCACGTGACCACCTCCGTCGTCGGTCACCGGCGCGGGACGGATGCGGGGTGCCGCGCCGATGCGGTCCCCCGATCCTATGCCCGGCCGCCGACACGTGGGCCGGGTCGAACGGCCCGGAGTGTCGCGCCGGCCCGCCCCGGGCAGCGGCAGCCCGCGACGCCGCGGAACCGGCCGCGGTGTCGGCGGCCGCGACTACCATTGACGGGTGGTCACCGCCCTCTATCGCCGCTACCGGCCCGAGACGTTCGCCGAGATGATCGGCCAGTCCCAGGTCACCGAGCCGCTCATGACGGCGCTGCGCACCGATCGGGTGAACCACGCCTACCTCTTCAGCGGTCCGCGCGGCTGCGGCAAGACGACCTCGGCACGCATCCTGGCGCGCTGCCTGAACTGCGCCGAGGGGCCGACCGACACGCCGTGCGGCGTGTGCGCGAGCTGCGTCGAGCTCTCGCGCGCCGGCGGCGGCTCGCTCGACGTGGTCGAGATCGACGCGGCCAGCCACAACGGCGTCGACGACGCCCGCGACCTGCGCGAGCGCGCGGTCTTCGCGCCCGCGCGCGACCGCTTCAAGATCTTCATCCTCGACGAGGCGCACATGGTGACGCCGCAGGGCTTCAACGCGCTGCTCAAGCTCGTCGAGGAACCGCCCGAGCACGTGAAGTTCATCTTCGCGACCACCGAGCCCGACAAGGTGCTCGGCACCATCCGCTCGCGCACGCACCACTACCCGTTCCGCCTCGTCCCGCCCTCGCCGATGCTCGACTACGTGCAGACGCTCTGCGACGAGGAGGGGGTGTCGGTCGAGCCCGGCGTGCTCTCGCTGGTCGTGCGCGCGGGCGGCGGCTCGCCGCGCGACACGCTCTCGCTGCTCGACCAGTTGATCGCCGGGTCCGAGGGGTCGACCGTCGGCTACGAGCGCGCGGTGGCGCTGCTCGGGTACACCCACGGTGCGCTGCTCGACGACGTCGTGGAATCGATCGGCGCCGCCGACGCCGCCCGCGCCTTCGCCGCGGTCGACCGGGTCATGCAGACCGGGCAGGATCCGCGCCGCTTCGTCGAGGACCTGCTCGAGCGACTGCGCGACCTGATCGTCGTCGCCGCGACGAGCGCCGAGACCGCCGGCGCGGTGCTGCGCGGCGTTCCCGCCGACGAACTGGCGCGCATGGCGACCCAGGCGACCGCGTTCGGTCCGGCCGAGCTCTCGCGCGTCGCCGACCTCGTGAACCAGACCCTCACCGAGATGACCGGGGCGACCTCGCCGCGGTTGCACCTCGAGCTCATGCTGGCCCGCGTGCTCGTGCCGTCGACCGACGAGTCGGAGCGCGGCGCCGTCGCGCGGGTCGAGCGACTCGAGCGTCGCGTCGGCGTGGCGAACGTCGCGGCCGCGCCGGCGCCCGCGGCCGCGCGACCCGAGGTGCGAGCGGAGGCCGCGGCCGCACCCTCGACGCCGCCGGCCGCACCCTCGACCGCCGAGCCCCCGCAGCCCCCGGCGTCGACACCCGGCCGCGCCGACGAACCGCCCGCGCCCGCGCCCGCGCCGACCCGAGCCGCCGACCCGACGCCGGCCCCCGCCCCGACGCACCCGGTCGGACCGGTGACGGTGGAGCAGGTGCGCGACGCCTGGCCCGAGGTGCTCGCCTCCCTGCAGCGCACGAAGCGGAGCGCCTGGATGGTGGCGTTCACCGCGCAGGTGCTCGAGTACCGCGACGACGACGTGCTCGTCCTCGGCTTCCCGAGCGAATCCGACATGGGCAGCTTCCGATCCGGGCCCACCGGGCAGAGCGTGAGCGACCTCCTCCGCGCCGCGATCGCCGAGGTGCTCGGCGTCCGCGTGAAGTTCCTCGGCCGCGTCGGCTCCCGGGCGGCGGCGCCCGAGGAACCGGGTGCACCGCACCCGGCGCCGTCGAGCGAGTCCGGCGGGTCGCCCGCGAACGCGGCCGCCGGGCGTTCGAGCGGCCCCACCCAGGCCGAGCCCGGCTCCGGCGGTGCGTCGTCCCGGAACTCGCCGCGCGACGGCGGAGGCGCCGGCACGCGTGCCGACGCGCCCGCAGGCCGCGCACCGGCGCCCGCGTCGGCGCCGAACGCGCCCGTGGACTCGTGGGCGACGGTCTCCATCCCGGCCTCCGACCCGACCGCGACCGAGTCGTCCGCGTCCGCCGCCGCACGGCCGACCGCATCGGCCGCGCAGCCGGCGGCCGCCTCCTCGCGGACGGCGCTCGCCGAGCGACCGGGGTCACCCGCCGTCGACGACGTGCCGCCGCCGGACGACGCCGACGCCCCGCCGCCCGACGACGAGCCCGACTTCGACCCGGGACCCGACCCCGGCGCCGGGCCCGTCGCGGAGGCACGGCCCGCATCGCGGGCGGCGACGACCGCACGCCCCGAGCCCGAGGCGGCCCGCGGCGACCGCCGCAGCGGCGCCCCCGCCATCCAGCGCTACGGCGAGGCGGTCGTCCGCGACCTCCTCGGTGCGACCTTCCTCGAAGAGGTCGAGTCGCCGCAGGCACGATTCGGCGAGCGGGGGTAGCGCGTGTACGAGGGCATCGTCCAGGAGCTCATCGACGAACTCGGCCGGCTCCCCGGCATCGGGCCGAAGTCGGCGCAGCGCATCGCGTTCCACATCGTCCAGACCGAGCAGTTCGACGTGTCACGGCTCGCCGAGATCCTCATCGAGGTGCGCGACAAGGTGAAGTTCTGCGAGATCTGCGGCAACGTGGCCGAGCAGTCCACGTGCTCGATCTGCCGCGACCCGCGCCGCGATGCGAGCCTCATCTGCGTCGTCGAGGAGGCGAAGGACGTCGTCGCGATCGAGCGCACGCGCGAGTTCCGCGGGCTCTACCACGTCCTCGGCGGCGCCATCAGCCCGATCGACGGCATCGGCCCCGACGAACTGCGGATCCGCCAGCTCATGCAGCGCCTCGCCGACGGCAGCGTGTCCGAGGTGATCATCGCGACCGACCCCAACCTCGAGGGCGAGGCGACCGCGACCTACCTCAGCCGGCTGCTGACCACGCTCGAGATCCGGGTCACGCGCCTGGCCTCGGGCCTGCCCGTCGGCGGCGACCTCGAGTACGCCGACGAGGTCACCCTCGGCCGCGCGTTCGAGGGCCGGCGCGCCGTCGGCTGAGCGCCGCCAGGCTCGACGAGCGGCGGTCGCGCCGCATCGGCGCCACCCGTTGACGGGTGTCGGCGGGCCGCACTAGAACGGACCCCATGAGCGCAGGAACCGAGTGGGTCGCCGGCTACGTGCGGGCGTGGGAGAGCAACGACGCCGACGAGATCGCGGCGCTGTTCACCGAGGACGCCGTGTACGAGTTCAGCCCCGACGACCCGGATGCGCTCCGCGGCCGGGAGGCGATCGTCGCCGGCTGGCTCGACTCGCGCGACGAGCCCGGCGACTGGTCCTTCGACTGGGAGGTGCTCGACGAGCGCGAGGACCTCGTCGTCGTGCAGGGCCGCACCGACTATCCGGCCGCGAAGCTCTACGACAACCTGTGGGTCATCCGCCTCGCGCCCGACGGCCGCGCGACGCGCTTCACGGAGTGGTACATGGAACGCGATCGCTGACGCCGCGCGACCGGGTGGCGCGGCGCCCGGGCCGTCACATGGCAGGGGGCGTATGCGCGTCGCCGTATGATGGACCTTCCGGCGCCGGGTGACCGTTGCCCCGGCCCAGACACCCCCGGGAGCGCCCACGTGAGCTTGATCGTGCAGAAATACGGCGGATCGTCCGTCGCCGACGCGGAGAGCATCAAGCGGGTCGCCAAGCGCATCGTCGAGACCCGCAAGGCGGGCAACGACGTGGTCGTGGCGGTCTCCGCGATGGGCGACACGACCGACGAGCTCATGGACCTGGCCGACGAGGTCACGCCCATCCAGGCCCCCCGCGAGCTCGACATGCTGCTGAGCTCGGGGGAGCGCATCTCGATGGCGCTCCTCGCGATGGCGATCAAGGCGCTCGGTCACGACGCCCGCTCGTTCACCGGCAGCCAGGCGGGCATGATCACCGATTCCGTGCACGGCGCGGCCCGCATCGTCGACGTCACGCCGGTGCGCCTGCGCGAGGCGCTCGACGAGGGCGCCATCGTGATCGTCGCCGGCTTCCAGGGCTTCAGTCGCGAGTCGCGCGACATCACGACCCTGGGTCGCGGCGGCAGCGACACGACGGCCGTCGCGCTCGCGGCGGCGCTCGAGGCCGACGTGTGCGAGATCTACACCGACGTCGACGGCGTGTTCACTTCCGACCCTCGCGTCGTGAAGCGGGCGCACAAGCTCGACCGCATCACGAGCGAGGAGATGCTCGAGCTCGCGGGCTCCGGCGCGAAGGTGCTGCACATCCGCGCCGTGGAGTACGCGCGCCGGCACGGCGTCACGCTGCACGTGCGTTCGTCGTTCAACAACAGCGAGGGGACGATCGTCTACGACCCCGAGCGCCTTCCCGAAGGAGGAGCCGTGGAAGAGTCCGTCATCGCGGGTGTCGCGATCGACCTGTCGCAGGTGAAGGTCACCGTCGTCGGGGTGCCCGACGTCCCCGGGGCCGCGGCCAAGATCTTCAAGATCGTCGCCAACACCAACGCCAACGTCGACATGATCGTGCAGAACGTCTCGGCGGCCGCGACGGGCCGCACGGACATCTCCTTCACGCTCCCGAAGTCCGACGGGGAGAAGGCGCTGAAGGCGCTCTCCAACGCCAAGGACGCCCTCGGCTTCGAGTCGCTGCAGTACGACGACCAGATCGGCAAGCTCTCGCTCGTCGGCGCCGCCATGCGCTCCGCGACCGGCATCTCGGCGCGGCTCTTCGAGGCCCTCTACGAGGCGGGCATCAACATCGAGATGATCTCCACCAGTGAGATCCGCATCTCGGTCGTCACGCGCGCCGACAGCGTCAACGACGCCGCGCGCGCCGTGCACCGCGCGTTCGACCTCGACGGCGACGACGACGCCGTCGTGTACGCGGGCACGGGGCGCTGACGACGAGCGGATGCCGCGCCCGCCCGGGCCACGCGCCATCCGCCCCCGGAGGGGTGCATCGTCGACGCACTGCCGGATTCCGCGGGAACGCTGCCAGTTCGCGCAGGAACGGATGCCGGGCGGCGCAGCCCCGCCCCCGGGTCCTGAATACTTGAGGTCGAGAGAGGAAGCACCATGGCACACGGAGTGAACATCGGCGTCGTCGGCGCCACCGGACAGGTCGGCGCGGTCGTTCGCCGGCTGCTCGAGGAGCGCGACTTCCCGGTCGCGTCGATCCGCTACTTCGCCTCGGCGCGGTCGGCGGGCACGACCCTGCCGTTCAAGGGCGAGGACATCGTCGTCGAGGACGCTTCGACGGCCGACCCGACGGGGCTCGACCTCGCGATCTTCTCGGCGGGCGCCACGCTCTCCAAGGCGCAGGCGCCGCGCTTCGCCGCCGCGGGCGTCACCGTCATCGACAACTCCAGCGGATGGCGCATGGACCCCGAGGTGCCCCTCGTCGTGAGCGAGGTCAACCCGCACGCGATCGACGAGGCGGGGAAGGGCATCATCGCCAACCCGAACTGCACCACCATGGCCGCCATGCCGGTGCTGAAGGTGCTGCACGACGAGGCCGGGCTCGAGCGGCTGATGGTCTCGACGTACCAGGCCGTCTCCGGCGCGGGCCTCGCGGGCGGCGAGGAACTGCTCGAGCAGGCGCGGGCGGCGGTGGCCCAGGACGCGATCGGGCTCGTGCACGACGGTGCCGCGGTCACGATGCCCGACCCGGTCAAGTTCCCCCGGCCGATCGCGTTCGACGTGGTCCCGCTCGCCGGGTCGATCGTCGACGACGGCGACCTCGAGACCGACGAGGAGAAGAAGCTCCGCAACGAGAGCCGCAAGATCCTCGAACTGCCGGGGCTGCGTGTCGCGGGCACGTGCGTGCGCGTCCCCGTCTTCACCGGCCACTCGCTCTCGATCCACGCCGAGTTCGCGAACCCGATCACGCCCGAGCGCGCCACCGAGCTGCTCGCCGAGGCGCCCGGGGTCGAGCTCAGCGACATCCCCACCCCGCTGCAGGCGGCCGGGAACGACCCGAGCTACGTCGGCCGCATCCGGCAGGACCAGTCGGCGCCCGACGGGAAGGGCCTCGTGCTCTTCGTCTCGAACGACAACCTGCGCAAGGGCGCGGCGCTGAACGCCGTGCAGATCGCCGAGCTCGTGGCCGCGAAGCTGCCCGCCTCGGTCTGATCGCCGAACCGCATCCCGACGGCCCGCCCCCGGAGGCGGGCCGTCGGCGTCTCCCGTGACCGATGCGACCGGATGGCGCATCGCCCGCCCCGGGTCAGCCGAGGTCGCGTCGCGCCGCGACGTCCTGGTGCGCGAGCCGCCGCAGCGCGAGCAGCACCGGCTCGTAGAGCGCGGTGCCGAGCACGGTGTACTCGACCGCCTCGTGCGGCTCGTCGGGGAGCCCGCCGAGGTCGAACTCGGCGATCTCATGGGCGTGCCGCCCGTACTCCCGCAGCCGTTCGTCGCCGATCGGGAGGCCGGCCGCCTCCGCGGCCTCGAGGGCGACCTCGAGCTGCGCCACCGCGGCGTACGAGGGGTCGTAGAGCTGGCCGAGGGCGGCGAGCGCGGCACGCGCCCGCGGATACGGGTCGGGACCCTCGGCCGCGGAATCCGAAGTGGCGGGTGGCAGCGCCGCGACCGCGCTGCCGAGCGTGACGTAGAGGTCGTCGCCCGGCTCGTCGACGAGGGCGAGGATCGTGCGTGCCTGCTGCACGCTGAGCCCGACCGGTCCGGTGAGCGCGCGCACCAGCCTGAGGCGCCGCACGTGCGCGTCGCCGTACTCGGCCTGGGTCGCGGAGGTCGCGACGCCCGCGGGGAGCAGGCCCTCGCGCAGGTAGTACTTCACGGTCGCGACCGGGAGGCCGGCGGTCGCGGCGAGGGCGGACATGCGCATGCGGGGCTCGCTTCCCATCCGAATTGGATACTGCTACTCTCCATTATTGGAGAGCAACACTATCCAATCATGCCGACCCACCCCGAGGAGCACGCCATGCCGTCCGCCATCGACCTCATCCTCATCGGAGCCCTCCTGCTCGCGCTCGTCACGGTCGAGACCGGCGGGATGTTCCTCGTGCGCGTCGTGCGCGGGCGCGTCCCGGTCAACGCCCTGCAGCAGGGCTTCTTCCGCGCGGGGCACGCGCATGCGGCGGTCCTGCTCGTGCTCTCCATGCTCATCCTCTCGGTGCTGCCGTACAGTGCGCTCGCGGGCGGATGGCTCTGGGTCGCGCGCCTCGGCGTGCCGGTCGCCGCCCTCCTCATGCCCGCCGGCTTCTTCCTCTCGGTCACCGGGCGCGACCCGCAGCGACCGAACCGGGCCGTGGCGCTGGTCTGGATCGGCGCGGTCTCGCTGACCGTCGGGCTCGTGACGGCGGGCGTCGGCGTGCTGGCGGGCGGCATCGCGGCCCGCTGACCCGGCTCGCCGACGCCGTTCGCCGGTGCGGCGTCCGCGGACGATGGGGCTGGTCAATGCGTACATCCGACCGCCCATACACTGGAACGCGTGAATTCCGAGGAAACCGTCGACGTCGTCCTGATCGGCGGGGGCATCATGAGCGCGACGCTCGGCTCCCTGATCTCCAGGCTGCAGCCCGAATGGAGCATCCGCGTCTACGAGCGCCTCGGCCGCGTCGCCCAGGAGTCCTCGAACCCGTGGAACAACGCCGGCACCGGTCACGCCGCCCTGTGCGAGCTCAACTACATGCCGGAGTCGGCCGACGGCACCGTCAGCGCCGCCAAGGCCGTCTCGATCAACGAGCAGTTCCAGGTCAGTCGGCAGTACTGGGCGCACCTCGTCGAGTCCGGCGCGCTCGAGGACCCGAAGACGTTCATCAACTCGACCCCGCACATGACGTTCGTGCGCGGCCGGGCGAACATCGAGTACCTGAAGAAGCGCGTCGACGTCCTGCGCGACGAGCCGCTGTTCCAGGGCATGGAGTACTCGGAGGACCTCGACACCATCGCCGAGTGGGCTCCGCTGCTGGCCAAGAAGCGCAACCCGAAGGCGAAGATCGCCGCGACGCGCATCGAGTCGGGCACCGACGTCGACTACGGCGCGCTCACCGTGCAGCTCCTGCGCGACATCGAGTCGCGCGGGGCGCAGATCCGCACCGACCACCAGGTCATCAACCTCACGCGGCTGAAGGACGGCACCTGGCGGCTCAAGGTGCGCAACCTCGTCGGCGGCAACCTCGAGACCGTGCGCGCGAAGTTCGTCTTCGTCGGTGCCGGCGGCGGCGCGCTCGCACTCCTGCAGCACTCGGGCATCCCCGAGATCAAGGGCTACGGCGGATTCCCGATCTCCGGCCAGTTCCTGCGCACGACGGACCCGAAGATCGTCGCGCAGCACCAGGCGAAGGTGTACGGCAAGGCCGCCGTCGGCGCCCCGCCGATGTCGGTGCCGCACCTGGACACCCGCGTCGTCGACGGCGAGACCTCGCTGCTGTTCGGGCCCTACGCCGGCTTCACGCCGAAGTTCCTGAAGACGAGCACCTGGTTCGACCTGCCGTTCTCGATCCGCCCGCACAACATCATCCCGATGCTGCAGGTGGGCCTGCGCAACTTCGACCTCGTCCGCTACCTCGTCTCCGAGCTGCTCGCCTCACGCGAGAAGAAGGTCGACGCGCTGCGCGAGTTCATGCCCACCGCCAAGTCGAAGGACTGGGAGCTCATCACGGCCGGCCAGCGCGTGCAGGTCATGAAGAACGACCCGGAGAAGGGCGGCGTCCTCCAGTTCGGCACCGAGGTCATCTCGGGCGCGGACGGGACGATCGCGGGCCTGCTCGGCGCCTCGCCCGGCGCCTCGGTCTCGGTGCCGATCATGCTCGAGGTCATGGGCAAGTGCTTCCCCGACCGCATGGGCGAGTGGGAGCCGAGGCTGCGCGAGATGATCCCGTCGCTCGGCACCACGCTCTCGGACGACCCGGACGCCGCGGCGGCCTCGCTCGCGCGCACCGCGGCCGCGCTGCAGCTGACCGACTGACCGGTCGAGGGCGGATGCTGCGGCATCCGCCCTTCCCCTGTGCGCGGTCGGCTGCTACGCTCGACCCCGCTATGAAGTGAGCACATCCCACCGTCCCGCGCCCGAGGCGCCGTCGACACCGGGGTGTGCGTCCACGCACTGATCGCGACCGTGCTCGCGCGCGCCCAGACGACGGCAGATGCCCGGCGGGACCATCACCCAGCCCCCGGGCCGTCGTCGCCGTCCACGTGCGCGGTCGGTCCGGTCCGACGTGTCGTCCCGCGCCAATCGCGCGCGCGGACGCGCGACCCGGCCCGGGGGCCGTTCGCGAAGGGATTCCTCCGCATGCCCGTCTCCGTCACCCATTCCTCCCATCTGCGCGGCGACGGCCTGTCGATCGCGTTCAGCGACCGCCGGGTCGTCGGCGACCTCGCGCTCGCCGTCGCCCCGGGCCACCGCCTCGGGCTGATCGGCGAGAACGGCGCCGGCAAGTCCACGCTGCTCCGCGTCCTCGCCGGCGCCCACCTCCCCGGCGCGATGCTCGACGGCCGCATCACGCGGCCGATTCGGACGGCCCTGCTCGCGCAGGACTTGCCCTTCGCACCGGATGCGGTCGTCGACCGAATCCTCGAGGCGGCCGTCGCCGAGGTCCGCGGGCTCGAGCGCGAACTCGATGCGGCGGCGATCGCCCTCGCCGAGCCGACCCTGCGGTCCGGACCGGGGGAGTCCGCCGCCGACCACGGCCGTGCGGCGGCCGAGGAGCGATACGCGCGCGCCCTCGCGGCCGCGGAACGCGCCGAGGTGTGGTCGGTCGAGCGGCTCCGCGACGAGCTCCTCGACGGGCTCGGCATCGGTGGGCTCGGCCGCTCGCGTCGTATCGACGAGCTCTCGGGCGGCCAGCGCAGTCGCTTCGCCCTCGCCGCCCTGCTGCTCTCCACGCCGGATGCGCTGCTGCTCGACGAACCGACGAACCACCTCGACGACGACGCCGCGGCATTCCTCGAGGCCCGGTTGCGAGCCTGGCGCGGGCCGGTCGTCTTCGCGAGCCACGACCGCGAGTTCCTCGATCGCGTGGCGACGGGCCTGCTCGACCTCGACCCGGCCGCGCCCGTGGTCCTCCCGGACGCGGGATCCGGCGTCCGCGAATCCGAGCCCGGGCGCGAGCGCGCGCTCGCGGCATCCGCCGGCACCGCCTTCGGCGGGACGTTCAGCGCCTACCTGGAGGTGCGGTCGCGCGAGCGCGAACGGTGGCGGAGTCGCTTCGAGGCCGAGCAGGCGGAGCTCCGGCGCCTGCGCCGGGAGGTCGCCGAGACGGCTCGGAGCGTCGCGCACGGGCGTGCGCCGACCGACAACGACAAGTTCCTCAAGCACTTCAAGCGCGAAGGCGTCGAACAGGCCGTGTCGCGGCGCGTCCGGAATGCCCGCGTCCGCCTCGCCGAACTCGAGCGCGCCCAGGTGCTGCGTCCGCCCGAGCCGCTCACGTTCGGGGGCATCCCGGCCGGTACGCACGGGCTCGCCGATGACACGGGCCGGCTGCTGCACCTCGCGGGGGTGCGGGTGCGCGGGCGGCTCGACGTCCCCGCGCTCGAGGTGGTGCCCGGGACGCGGCTGCTCGTCACCGGAGCGAACGGCTCGGGGAAGTCGTCGCTGCTCGCCGTCCTGGCCGGTCGCCTGTCGCCGGAGCAGGGCGTCGTGCATCGACGGCGGGGCCTGCGCGTCGGCCTCCTCGAGCAGGACGTCCGCTTCGCCGACCCGGGCGCCTCCGCGCGTGCCGTCTACGCACGGACGCTGGGGGAGCGCCGTGCCGAGCGCGTCCCGCTCGCCGGGCTCGGGCTGATCGGCTCGCGCGACCTCGACCGCCCGGTCGGGCGACTCTCGGTCGGGCAGCAGCGACGGCTGGCGCTCGCGCTCGTGATCGCCGCGCCGCCGCACGTCTTCCTGCTGGACGAGCCGACGAACCACCTCTCGCTCTCCCTCGCGGAGGAGCTCGAGGAGGCGCTGGGCGGGTACCCGGGCGCCATCGTCGTGGCGAGTCACGACCGGTGGCTCCGGCGTCGGTGGACGGGCGAGGAACTCGCGCTCGGGCCGGTGCGCCGCGCGGCGTGACGCCCGTGCCGCGGCGTGACCCCGGCCGCCTCGCGGTGGCCGTGCCCGTCGGTCAGCGACGTCGGCGCTGGCGGACGACCTGCGCGGCGATCGCGTACGCGAGCGCGCCGAGGGCGGCGCCGGCGGCGTTCGCGACGACGTCGCGCAGGTCGAAC
Source organism: Agromyces litoreus (assembly GCF_040496015.1). Classification (NCBI taxonomy): domain Bacteria; kingdom Bacillati; phylum Actinomycetota; class Actinomycetes; order Micrococcales; family Microbacteriaceae; genus Agromyces; species Agromyces litoreus. Next base: position 22,928 of record NZ_JBEPKA010000015.1, on the reverse strand, counting down.
GTGCGATCAGGCAGGTAGCGGTACTGGATGATCTCGGCGGCGAGGCTCGCCGCCCCCGCGAGGAGGGCGGCCGAGATCGCCAGGTGCGCCCGGGGTCGACGGAACCACGCGGCCCAGAGCAGCCCGAACGGGAGGAAGAGTGCGGCGTTCAGCGAGTTCTGCACGAGCGGGTAGCGCACCCCGGCGGGCACGCCGAGCCGGCCGAGGAGGTCGATCACGCCGTCCACCCGGATCAGCCCGCCCTCGCCGTCGACGTGGACGGGCCAGAACAGCACGATGCCGAGCCCGATTCCGTAGGCGATGCCGACGATCACGAGGATGACGCGACGCCAGGCGAGCGCGCGACGCGACGGCCGGTCCGTCGGCGCGACGGCGGTTCGCACGGGTTCGGGCGTCCGGGACATCGCCACAGCGTAGTCCGGGCACGTGACGTCGGCGTGACGGACGGCGTCGACTTGCCGTGGATTCGAACATGTGTTCGAATGTCTCGTATGCGATGGAACGGCCAGGAGCTCGGGATCGAGCAGGAGGGTACGCTGCCGGGGCTCGCTCGCCTGAACAACCTGGTCCGCACCGTGCGCACACCGGACTTCGCGGGGGTCACCTTCCACGAGGTCCTCGCGAAGTCGGCGCTGAACCGGGTTCCCGGCCAGTCGTACGTCCCGTTCGGCTGGACCATCAACCCGTATCGAGGGTGCAGTCACGCCTGCGTCTACTGCTTCGCCCGGCCGACGCACGAGTACCTCGACCTCGACGCAGGCCACGACTTCGATCGCGAGCTCATCGTCAAGGTGAACGTGTCCGAGGTGCTCCGGCGCGAACTCGCCCGGCCCGCGTGGCGTCGCGAGCCGGTCGCGCTCGGAACCAACACCGACCCGTACCAGCGGGCGGAGGGCCGGTACTCGCTGATGCCCGGGATCATCGAGGCGCTCGCCGCCGGCGGCACGCCGTTCAGTGTGCTCACCAAGGGCACGCTGCTCCGACGCGACCTGCCGTTGCTCGCGAGCGCGCGAGCGCACGTGCCGATCGACCTCGCGATGTCCATCGCGGTGTACGACGACGAGCTCCAGCACTCGCTCGAACCGGGGACGCCGAGCACGGCGGCCAGGCTCGCGACGGTCACCGCCGTCCGCGATGCGGGCTTCGACTGCACGGTGTTCCTCATGCCCGTCCTTCCCTACCTCACCGACACCCGTGCGCACCTCGACGAGGCGCTGCGGCGCATCGCCGCCTCCGGTGCGACGAGCGTGGTGTACTCGGCGCTCCACCTGCGTGGGTCGGTCAAGCCGTGGTTCCTCGCGTGGCTCGGGCGCGAGCACCCGGAGCTCGTCTCGCGCTATCGCGCCATGTTCCCCGGTGCGTCCGCCTACGCGCCGAAGGAGTACCGGAGCTGGCTCGGGGAGCGGATCAGGCCGCTGCTGCGCGCGCACGGGCTCGAGCGAGGGCGCGAGGACGTCGTCACCGGCGGAGTGCGCTCCTCGGCGCCGGGTTCGCCCTCCCGGCGGGCAGGATCGGACCGGGCACCGAACGGAGCGGTCCGGTCCCGGTTCGGCGGCGGGAACCGACCGCCCGACTCGGCGATCGCCGCGCTCGATGCGGCGGGTCCGAGCATGCTGTTCTGAGGTCGACGGGCGGCGCATGCCGTTCGGGCCCGGCGGCCGGCCGTTCGGCGGTGCTCGTGCACAGGCTCCCCGACTGGGAGGAAGCGGGCCGGTGCTGAGATAATCCGGCCATGCCGTGACCCCCAGCACGGTCGGATCGGAGCGCACATGACCCTCGGCCTGCCCGAGCACCTCGCGCGCGCCTCCCTCAGCCGCGCCATGGCCAGCGCGGGGCACGCGGCCGGTGCGGTCTGCCTCGCCTCGGCGCTGGTCATCGCGACCGCCGGGTTCATCACCGCGCCCCCGGACGGTCCCGCCGGACGCGGTCCCGCGACGGTCGCACTCGCCCTCCTGCTCGTGCAGGGCGCGCTGTTCGCCCTGGTCGTCGCACGACCGACGGTGACGCTCACCGTCGCCTACCTGCTCGGGGGAACGGCGGCCGTCTTCGGCCTGACCGTGATCGTGATGGCGCCCGGCAACGCGTTCGAGACCACGAACAACGCGCTCCTCGCGATGCCGCGGACCGCGCTCCTCCTCGTGGGCGGCGCGGGCATCGGCTCGCGGATCGCGATCGCCTGGGCGTGCCTCGGCTGGGGTCTCGGCGAGGCCGCGTCGCTGCTCGGCGCCGCCGTCGTGGGAGCGGCATGGGCGCCCAACGTGGCCGCCACGGCCGCCATCGTGCTCGTGGTCGTCGTGCGAACCTACGATGCGGCATCCAGGACCGACGACCGGCGAGAGACGGCGCTGCATCGCGCCAGCCAGCAGACCCGGGAGCTCGTCATCCGGCACGACTACGAGATCCGGGCCATCGCGCGCCTGCACGACACCGCGCTCAGCCACCTCGTCGCCGTCGCCTCGTCCGGGTCCGGTCCCGTCGACGAGCGGCTCCGCGCCGGCATCCGGCACGACCTCTCGCTCATCGTCGGGCGCGATTGGGCGGCCGAGCACGGCGACGAGCCGGCTGCGGCGCCGTCCGCGTCATCCGGTGCCGGCGATGCACCCGGGACGGTCACGACCCCGTCGTGGTCCGCACGGCTGCCGCAGGCACTCGCCGTCGCGGGCGATGCGGGCCTCTCGGTCCGTCTCTCGGGACCGGTGGGCGCACTCGAGCGCCTCGGGCCGATCCGGCTCGCCGTGCTCGACGCGGCGCTCGCGCAGTGCCTCGTGAACGTGGTCCGGCATGCCGGCGTGGACGACGTCGAGGTCGCGGTGGGCGCCGCGGACGGCGAGGTGACGGTGGTGGTCGTCGACAGCGGGCGCGGATTCGACCCCGCGCTGGTCCCCGACGATCGGATCGGCCTGCGCACGTCCATCCGTGCCCGGATCGAACAGGAGGGCGGCAGTGCCCGCGTCTGGTCGACGCCCGGAGTCGGCACGACCGTGCTCCTCAGCGTGCCGGAGCGCGGCGAATGAGCGGCGCGCTCCGGCTCACGCAGCAGGACGTCGATCCCATCGGCGGCATCGGCGCGACGCGGCTCGTCATGATCGGTGCATCGCTCGCGCTCCTGATCGCGATCGCGCTCACCGCATGGCACTGGGATGAGGTGGTCTCCCCGACGGCCGCGATCGCCGGGATCGTGCTGGTGGCCGCCGCGGGGGCGGTCGCGGTCGTCTCGGCGCTGCCCGATCGCGCTCCCTTCACGGTCGACCGGCTCTGGTTCGCGACCGCGCTCGCCGTCGGCGGGGCGATCGCCGAGTACCTCAGCACCATCGGGTCCGACCGCTTCCTGTACGACGACTACGGACCCATCGCGGTGGGCATCCTCATCCTCGCCGTCGCACCGTACTGCACGTGGATCTCGCAGGTCGTGGCCGGGGTGGTGGCCGCCGCGGTGCTCTCGATCCTCGCCGTCGGCGCGTCGGGCGACACGGCGGTCGACGCGCCCACGGCATCCATCATCGCGGTGAACTCCGTCGCCGTGCTGGCCCTCTCCGCTGCCGGCGCCGCGTACTCCGCGACGATCGTCCGCGCGAGCCTCGAGTGGCACCGCCGCGCGAACGCCGCGGCGCTCGAGCGCGATGGCGGGCTCAGGGCCGGGATCGTCCGTTCGGTCCAGCAGGGCCGTGTCTCGGTGCTCGGCCGCGAGGTGCTGCCCTTCCTGGCGAGCGTGATGGCAGCTGAGCGCATCGAGGTCGCCGACGCCGACCGTGCGCGAGAGCTGGCCGAGATGCTCCGCCGGGCGCTCAAGGCGGGCATCGAGTCGACGTGGCTCGACGGGCTGGCCTCCTCGATCTCCGCCGCGCGCGAGGTCGAGGTCGCCGTCGACGACCCGGCGGCCGCCGCCGCCGGTCTCCCGGGCGACCAGCGGCCGCCGCTGACCGCGCTGCTGTCGTGGCTGACGACGATGGACCGTTCGGAGGCGGTGCGCGTGCGCGTGCGAGCAGTGGACGGCACGACGACGGTCGACGTGACTGCGCGGCTGGCCGGGCCGGCGCCCGCCCGGCGCGAGCTGGAGCGCTTCCTCGCCGTGGCGCGGTCGGTGGGCGTGCGCGGCGAGATCGAGATCACGCGCGAGAATGTCAGGGTGGAGTTCCGTCATGCCGCCTGAGCGCCCCGCCGGCGACGTCGCCCGGGTCGCGGTCCTCGATGACCATGCCCTCATCGTCGACGGGCTCGCGAGCTGGATCACCGACCGTGCCGAGGACCTCGAAGTCGTCATCCGGAGCACGCGCTGGCTCGACCTCGTCCGAGATGCACGATTCCCCGTCGACCTCGTGCTGATGGACCTGCAGCTGGATGACACGGTCTCGATCGAGTCGCGCATCCGCGCGTGCCGTGCGGCCGGCTCCGTCGTCGTCGTCGTCACCGCGCTCGACGACGACGCGTCGCGGCAGCGGTGCCTCGCGGCCGGTGCGGCGGCCTTCGTCTCCAAGACGCTCCCCACCGAGCGGCTCGTCGAGATCGCGCGCGGCGCGCTCCGCGGGCAGTCGCCGATCGAACCGACCGCGCCGGCGCCGGCGGCGGCGCCCGAGCCCGATGACGCGGCGCTGAGCGCGGCGGAGCGACGCGCGGTGGGCCTGTACGCCCAGGGCCTCTCGACGGCCGGCGTGGCCGAGCGCATGCAGGTCGGCTACGAGACGGCCAAGACCTACCTGCGCCGGGCGCGCGACAAGTACGCCCGAGCCGGTCGTCCCGCGGGACGACGCTCGGAACTGACCCGCCGTGCGGCGGAGGACGGACTGCTCGAGTAGATGGCGAAGCTCTACTTCCGATACGGGGCCATGAACTCCGGCAAGTCGACGGCGATGCTGCAGGCCGCGTTCAACTACGAGGAGCGCGGCCACCGGGTGCTGCTCGCGAAGCCCTCGGTCGACACGAAGGGCGATCGTGACATCGTGTCCCGGCTCGGCGTCGTGCGAGCGGTCGACTTCACGATCGCCCCCGACGACGCGGTCTTCGACCTGTTCGAGCACCACCGCGCGGCCGTAGTGGAGGCGAGCGGGAGGGACGTGAGCTGCCTGCTCGTGGACGAGGCGCAGTTCCTGGGCGGCGACCAGGTCGACGACCTGCTGCGGATCGCCCTGCTCGACGACATCCCCGTCCTCGCCTACGGCATCCGCACCGACTTCCAGACGGTCGCGTTCGGCGGAAGCCGCCGACTGCTCGAGGTCGCCCACAGCCTGGAGGAACTGAAGACGATCTGCCGGTGCGGACGCAAGGCGATCTTCAACGGCCGGCGCATCGACGGCCGGTACGTCTTCGACGGTGACCAGGTCGCGATCGACGGGGCCGAGGTCGCCTACGAGTCGCTGTGCGGCGTGTGCTACCTGCAGGAGAGCGGTGGCCGGTTGCGCGGTCGGCAGGCCTGAGCCGAGCCGGTGCTCGGGCGCGCCCTCGCCCCGCCCGAGCATCGCAGCCCCACTTCGGGGGACACTTCGCGGTCGGTCCTCGAAACGGGGGACCGGGCCGCGTTACCCTGTGGAGTGCCCGCCGACCCGACGGCGGGTGCTCGGGGGGGCCCGGCCCTCGGGTCCGTTCGGCCGCGGAGGTGGTGCATGACCCTCACGCGACCGTCGGAGGAGATCAGCCCGGCGGCCGTCGTCGACGGCTGGCAGCGCGCGTACGCCCGCCGCCTGCTCATCACCGACCTCGTGGTCATCGTCTTCGCGGTCTACGGGTCGCAGTTCATCCGGTTCGGCACCACGGGCACCTCGCTGCGCATCCCCGGCCTCGACGACGGCCCCGACTACCTGCTCAGCTATGCGACCGTCTCCGCCATCCTCGCGGCGGGATGGTTCGTGTCCCTCGCGATCTTCGCGACCCGCGACCGCACGATCATCGGCGCCGGCACGGCCGAGTACCGGCGGATCGCCGATGCCAGCATCCGGGTGTTCGCGATCCTCGCGATCCTCGCCTTCCTGCTCCGTTCGGAGGTCGGTCGCGCCTACGTCCTCGTCGCCTTCCCGCTCGGGCTCGTGCTGCTCATGACGGGCCGTTGGGCGTGGCGCAAGTGGCTCATCCGCCGGCGCGCCGAGGGGGAGTACCTGCATCGCGCGATCCTCATGGGCGAGCGCGGCAAGTCGGCGCACGTGGCGCAGCAGATCATGCGCGACGGCGTCTCCGGCCTGCGCATCGTCGGCGCCGTGACCGAGCACGGCGAGTCGGCACGGGAGCTCGCGCCCGGCATCCCGGTGCTCGGGGACTACGCGTCCCTCGACCGGGCGCTGATCGAGGCCCGCGCCGACACCGTCGTGTTCACGGGCGCCGACACGATCGACCCGCGTGACATGCGCGAGCTCGGCTGGCAGCTCGAGGCCACCTCGACGAACCTCGTCGTCGCGCCGGCGCTGACGGACGTCGCCGGGCCGCGCATCCACGCCCGACCCGTCGCCGGCCTGCCGCTCATCCAGGTCGACTACCCGGAGTTCACGGGCCGGAAGTACGCCGCGAAGCGCGCGTTCGACATCGTGGTGTCCGCCATCGCGCTCGTCGTGCTCAGCCCGGTCTTCCTCGCGATCGCCGTGCTCGTCCGCCGCGACAGCCCCGGCCCGGCGTTCTTCGCCCAGGAACGCGTCGGCCTGAACGGGCAGCGCTTCCGCATGCTGAAGTTCCGCTCGATGGTCGTCGACGCCGAGTCGCGCCTGCCGACGCTGCTCGACCGGACCGACGGCAACGGCGTGCTCTTCAAGATGCGCACCGATCCGCGCGTCACGCGCCTCGGCGCGGTGCTCCGCCGGTACAGCCTCGACGAGCTGCCGCAGTTCGTGAACGTGCTCCGCGGGGACATGTCCCTCGTCGGGCCGCGCCCGCCGCTGGCGGACGAGGTCGAGCGCTACGACGACTGGGCCAGACGACGCCTGCTCGTCCGTCCCGGCATCACCGGCCTGTGGCAGACCCAGGGTCGCTCCGACCTGTCGTGGGACGACAGCGTGCGGCTCGACCTGTACTACGTCGAGAACTGGTCGCTGACCGGCGACGTCATCATCCTGTACCGAACGGCCCGGGCCGTCCTGCGCGCGCAGGGCGCCTACTGATGGCCGCCACGCCGCGCGCGCCACGGCGGGCCGTCGGCGTCTACGATTGGGCAGCGTGACGTCCACTGAGTTCGTGCTTCCGCCCGCGAGGCCCGAGCGCCCCTCAGAGCACCGTCGCCGGAAGCGGCGCCGGCGGATCTTCCACACGATCTTCTGGCCCCTCCTCGCGATCGTCCTGCTCGTGGTCGTCGGCGGGGGCCTCGTCGCCTGGTGGTTCGCGTCCAACGCGTTCGACGTGCGCGACGACCTCGAGGCGGCCCGCGTGGAGGTCGTGGCGTTCCAGAAGGCGGCGGACGAGCGCCGCTTCGCCGACATGCCCGCAATCGCGGACCGGCTCTCCGCCGCGGCGGAGAGCGCCGTCGAGCCGACGACGAACCCGCTGTGGGGCGTCGCCGAGGCCGTCCCGGGTGTCGGCGAGAACGCGCGGGCCGTGAGGATCATCGCCGAGGGCGTCGACGACGTGGCGACCGAGGTCGTCCAGCCCGCGACCGGCCTCCTCGACTCGTTCGCGATCACGCGCCTCGACGACGGCTCGCTCGACCTCGAGCCGCTCCGCGCCGCCACGACCATCGCGGCCGACGCGCAGGGCATCCTCGACGGACTCGAGACCGACCTCGCCGGCGTCGACACCGATGCGACGATCAGCCAGGTCGGCGACGCCGTCACCGAGTTCCGCGGGGTCGTCGACGAGGCGCAGGGCGCCATCCCCGGCATCAACGCCGCGCTGGCCGGCGCCGGCGCGATGCTCGGCATCGACGGCCCGCAGACGGTGCTGCTCGCGTTCGAGAACAACGCCGAGGCGGCGCCGCTCGGCGGCGGGCCGGCGGCGCAGACGCTGCTCAGCGTCGACGACGGCACCGTGAAGATCGACCGCCAGGTCTCGAGCACCGAGCTCGACAACCAGGCCCCCGTACGGGTCGACCTGCCGGCGAGCGCCGAGCAGCTCTACAACGACATCCTCTTCACCGAGATCAACGCCAGCACGAGCCGGCCCGACTTCCCGACCGGCGCCGAGATCCTGCGGGCGCGCTGGGAGCGCGACCAGGGACTCACGCCCGACACGATCGTGATGACCGACCCGATCGCGGTGTCCCGCATCCTCGAGGTGACCGGGCCGGTGACCCTCCCCGGCGGGGACGTCCTCACGAGCGAGAACGTCGTCTCGAAGCTGCTCAACGAGATCTACTTCCGCTACCCCGAGGGCGGAGCCGAGTCGGACGCGTACTTCGCCTCGGCGTCGGCCGCCATGTTCGACAAGATGATCTCGGGCGACTACGACGTCTGGGAGATGGCGCAGGCGCTCATCGACGTCACGAACGCGGGCAGCCTCATGATGTGGACCTCTGACGAGTCCACGCAGGCGCTCATCGACGGTGCGCGGCTGGACGGCCGGCTGCCGGCCACGAACGACGGGGCGACCGTCCTCGGCGTCTACTTCCGCGACCGGTCGATCTCCAAGATCGACACCTACCTGAGGACGGCCACGCAGGTCACCGTCGACCGGTGCGACCCGGACGCCCCGACGTACACGGTCGAGGTGCGGCTCCGGATGGACATCCCGACGGATCTCGTGCTCCCCGAGTACGTCGATGCGCGCGAGCCGGGATCGTATCGGACCGAGGTGTTCGTCTACGGGCCGGTCGCCGGTTCGACGACCGCGGTCGCGGTGCCGGAGGGGGCGAACGGCACGGTCACGGGCCCCTCTGTCATGGACCTCGGCCGCCCGGCCGAGAAGTTCACGATCGACATGGTCAACGGACAGCGGGCGGTGGTCACGGCGACGTTCGCGGGCGAGCCGGACGCCGGACCGCTCGAGGTGCGGACCACGCCGATGATCAACCGCACCGCCGTCGAGGTCGTCGAGGCGACCTGCGGCTGAGCCGATGACCTCCGGCATCGATGCCCCGGGCGCGACCCGGCGCGCCGGCGACGTCGCGAGTCGCGCGCCGGAGCGCTGGCGGCGTCGCGCCGGGACCTCCGGCCGCGTGACCGGCGTCGACGTCGCCCGTGGCCTCGCATTGATCGGGATGTTCGTCGCGCACGTCGCGCCTGCCGCGACGACGGAGGCGGGTGCGGAGCTGATCGCCCTCGCCGACGAGCGGCCGCGCCTGCTGTTCGCCCTGGTCGCCGGCGTGGGCCTCGGACTGCTCACCGGTGGGCGGAACCCCGGCCGGTGCGATCCGCCGACGGCGCGACGGCAGGTCGCGATCCGGGGAGCGCTGCTCGTCGCGATCGGGCTCGTCGTCATCGAGGTGGTCCGGCCGCTCGTCTTCGTCATCCTCGACGTCTACGGCGTGGCGTTCCTCGTGATGGTGCCGCTGCTGTTCATCCCGGCGAGGTGGGCGCTCGCGGCGGGCGTCGCGCTCACGGTGGTCATGCCCGCCGTCGTCGTCGCGGCGGACGGTCCGCTCGACGCCGTGGCGGTGCCCGACGCCGGACGGCTGGTGCTCGACTGGTTCGTCACCGGCGCGTACCCCGTGGTGATCTGGGTCCCGGTGATGCTCCTCGGCCTCGGCATCGCGCGTGCGGGGATTCGCGAACGCCGCGTCGTGCACCTCGCCGCGCTCTGGGGCGCGGCCGCGGCGGTCGTCGGCCTCCCGGCGGCGCGGGTGCTCGGGTCGCCGCTCCCGCCGACGGGATCGGCGCAGGAGGCGATCCGGGCCGGGCTCGAGACCGCCGGGAACGTCGGGGTCGGGCTCGTCGTGCTCGCGGCCTGCGTCGCGCTCGGCGAGTTCGCGCCGCCCGCCCTGCGCACGACGTGGTCTTCGCTCACCTCGCCCGTCGCGGCGATGGGGGCGATGCCGCTCACCGTCTACACGGCCCACCTGGTCGTGATCGCGGGCGCGAAGCGCGTCGAGGACGGCATCGTGACGGACGATTCGTGGCCCCTGCTGCTCGGGCTCGTCCTCGGGTCGATGGCCTTCGCGTGGACGTGGCAGCGCTTCGTGGGCCGGGGTCCGCTGGAGATGCTCATGCGGGCGGCGAGCGGCCGGGACCGGACGGTGGAGGGCTCCGGGCCGTCCGCGCCCTGATCGTACGGCAGAATCTATGGGGGTCTCGAAAGGAACAGCATGCGTATTTCGGTCATCGGTTGCGGCTACCTCGGTGCCGTGCACGCCTCGGCAATGGCGGAGCTCGGCCACGACGTGATCGGCATCGACGTCGACGAGCGGAAGATCTCCGACCTCCGGGACGGACGGGCGCCCTTCTTCGAGCCGGGCCTGGACGAGATCCTGACCTCGGCGACGGCCACCGGCCGCCTGCGCTTCAGCACCGACATCGCGGATGCCGCGGGGGCGGAGCTGCACTTCATCGCGGTCGGCACGCCCCAGGCCGCCGACACGAACGCCGCCGACCTCCGGTACGTCGACGCGGCGTTCGAGGCGCTCATCCCGCACCTCGCCGAGGACGCGCTGGTCGTGGGCAAGAGCACGGTTCCGGTGGGCACGGCGCAGCGGCTCGCCGAGCGCCTCGCGGAGGCCGCGCCGAACGCGAGGCTGGCATGGAACCCGGAGTTCCTGCGCGAGGGCTTCGCCGTCAAGGACACGATCGAGCCCGACCGCCTGGTCTACGGCGTGGCCGATGAGCGGGCCGTCGAGCAGCTCGACGAGATCTACGCCCGTGCGCTCGAGGCGGAGACGCCGCGCATCGTCACCGACTACGCGACCGCCGAACTCGTGAAGGTCGCCGCGAACGCCTTCCTCGCGACGAAGATCAGCTTCATCAACGCGATGGCGGAGATCGCGGAGGCGACGGGCGCGGACGTGACCCAGCTCGCCGATGCGATCGGGCACGACGCGCGGATCGGCCGGCGGTTCCTGAACGCCGGGGTCGGGTTCGGCGGCGGATGCCTGCCCAAGGACATCCGGGCATTCACGGCACGTGCCGAGGAGCTCGGTCGCGGCGACTCGGTCGCCTTCCTCAAGGAGGTCGACGCCATCAACCTGCGCCGTCGCGCGCGCGTCGCCGAACTGGTCGTCGACGGCGCCGGCGGCTCGGTGGTCGGCAAGCGCGTGGCCGTGCTGGGCGTGACGTTCAAGCCGGACTCGGACGACGTCCGGGACTCGCCCGCGCTCGACGTGGCCGTCAGGCTCAAGGGCCTCGGCGCCGATGTGGTGGCGACCGACCCCGAGGGCATCCGGAACGCCCGCGCGCGGCACCCCCAGATCGAGTACGCCGAGGCGCTCGAGGACGCCCTCCGCGGCGCCGACGTCGTGGTGCTCGTGACGGAGTGGTCGCAGTACCGCGAGATCGACCCGGCCTGGGCCTCGGGCATCGTGGCCGATCCGGTCATCGTGGACGGCCGCAACGTGCTCGACCCCGCGAGCTGGCGCGAGGCCGGCTGGAACTACCACGGGCTGGGCCGCCCCTGACGGCCTCCTCAGCCCCTCGTGCAGGCCGGTCGACGCCTCGGGGTCGGCCGGCCTCTCTCGTGCCCGGACACGGGCTCGTGCGGGCGAGGTGCTCGTGGCGTGCGGTCCGGGCGGACGTCGACTGCCTGGCAATGTCGACTGCAGAAAACGCGAACGGCTCCCTCATCAGAGGGAGCCGTTCGCAGTGCGTGGTCGGGGTGACAGGATTTGAACCTGCGACCTCTTCGTCCCGAACGAAGCGCGCTACCAAGCTGCGCCACACCCCGGTGGCCCGTGGGCCTCAACAAGGATAGCGGATAATTCGAGCGCTCCCGACCACTCAGCGCGCGGTGGGCGTGAGGGTGAGCAGCGTCGCCTCCGGCGGGCATGCGAAGCGGATCGGCGCCGTGATCGCCGTGCCGAGTCCGGCCGAGACGTTGAGGTACGCCGAACGGAGCCCGTGCCGCCACACGCTCAGCCCGCTGGCCTGCGAGCGCGGGATGTCGCAGTTGGTGACCAGCGCGCCGAAGCCGGGCAGGCACACCTGGCCGCCGTGCGTGTGCCCCGCCAGGATGAGCTGCGCGCCGTGCGTGACGAACGAGTTCAGCACCCGCTGGTACGGGGCGTGCGTGACGCCGACGGTGAGCGTGGGCCGCCCGGCCGGCTGCGCCGAGGGGCGGTCGGGCCACTCCTCGTCGCCGAGCGGATCGTCCGAACGGAGGTCGTCGATCGCCGCGGTGATGAGGTCGAGTCGGTCGTACCCGCGGTGCGGGTCGTCGACGCCGAAGAACTCCAGGTGGGTCCCTCGGATGTCGAGTGCCGCGGCGCGATTGTCGAGGTCGGTCCAGCCGAGGTCGGCGAACAGGTCGAGCATCGCCCCGGTGTCGAGCCGAGGCGCTCTGGTGAGGTGCTTCGACGGACCGCCGAAGTAGCCGAGCGGGTTCTTCAGGACGGGCCCGAAGTAGTCGTTGGATCCGTTGACGAACACGCCCGGTACGCCCCGGAACGGCGCGAAGGCGCGGCGGATCCCCTCGAGGCCGCGCTCGTGTCCGAGGTTGTCGCCGGTGTTCACGACGAGGTCGGGTCGGAGGCGGGCGAGGGAGGCGACCCAGTCCTGCTTCGACCGCTGCCAGGGCGCCATGTGCAGGTCGGAGACGTGGAGCACCCTGATGGGCGCGGAGCCGGCCGGCAGCACGGGGACGTCGACGCGGCGGAGCGTCCAGCGCGTGCGCTCGACGAAGGCGCCGTACGCCCCGACGGCGAACGCCGCCACGCCGACCGCCGAGGCGATCCGCGTGACGGCGTTCGAGCTGAGCGGACTCACCCGTCGGTTCCCGGTGTGTTGCCGCCGGGCAGGACGGGCCCCTTCTCGTCGAACTTGCCGACGACGATCGTGACGCGATCGCCCGACTTCGCCGTCGCGCCGGCATCCGGCGACTGCGAGATCACGAAGCCTTCCGCCGACTGGTCGGTGACCGGTTCCTCACGCACCTGCACCTTGAAGCCAGCGTCCTTCAGGGTCTGCTCGGCGGTGTTGCGGTCCATCCCGCGCACGTCCGGTACGCCCGACACCTTCCCGTTGCTGATCAGCACGCGGATGAGGGTTCCGCGGCCGGCCTGGCCGGACGGATCGGTACCGGCGACGGTGCCCTTGGGCAGGTCGCTGTCGATCTCCCCGCCGGTGCCGAACTGGAAGCCCGCGGCCTCGATGGCCTGCTTCGCCTGGTCGACCGTGAGCCCGGTCACGTTCGGGATGTCCACGAGGGTCTGCTTGAAGAACTTCGCGTCGGCCTCCGGGAACGCCGCCCCGCCGTACTTGCCGTCGGCGACCGTCATGATCGCGCTCCAGATGCGGTGACGCGCGGACGCGCCGTATCCGCTCGCGAAGTCGATCGATCGCAGGCTCGTCCGGTTGTCGCCTCCCGTGACGTTGCCGACCCAGACCGCGGTCGCGACCTTCGAGCTCGCGCCGTTCATCCAGGTGTCGAACGCGTAGTCGGTCGTTCCGGTCTTGCCGATGTGCGGGACGCCCGAGTAGGTCTCCGACGGCGAGGCGGTGCCGCCGGCGAAGGTCTGCTGCATCGCGTACTGCATCGCGTGGGCGACCTCGGGCGTGACCGACTGCGTGCACTCGGACTTCGGCGGCGCGATCTCCTCACCGGACTGGTCGACGATGCGGTCGATGGCGATCGGCGTGCAGGTCTTGCCGTCGTTCGCGATGCCCGCGTAGGCGGCGACCATCGTGAGCGGGGCGACCTCCTGGGTGCCCAGCACGTCCGACGGGTGCATGGTGAGGTCGCCGCCGTCGGCGCGGTGCATCCCGAACGCCTTCGCCGTCTTCTTGATGTTGCAAAGGTCCATCTGCTCGGCCATCGCCATGAAGGCCGAGTTCACCGAGTACTTCGTGGCCTGCACGGCGTCGTTCGCCGAGTTGGAGTCGTCGTTGTTCGGTGCGTAGGAGCCGACGAAGTCGCCCTCGCAGGAGTTGGTGAAGCGCGTGAACTCGCGCTGCGAGCCGTTGAACGACTCGAGCAGCGAGTGCCCTTCGTTCAACCACTCGGCGAGGGTCCAGACCTTGTAGGTCGAGCCGGGCTGGAAGCCGCTCGAGCCGCCGTACTCGTAGTCGGTGCTGTAGTTCACGGCCGAGTACTCGTTGCTCGTCTCGAGGACCTCGGGGTCGGCGGAGTACTTCTTGTTCTGCGACATCGCGAGGATCCGGCCGGTGCCGGGCTCCACGCTCACCGCGACGGAACCGACGTCGAAGCGCGGGTCGCTGAACGGCACGTTCTCGGCGATCGCCGTCTCGGCGCGGTTCTGCAGGTCGAGGTCGAGGGTCGTGTACACCTTGAGACCGCGCTGCTGGAGCATCACCGTGCCCTCGTTGACGTCCTCGGTCTCGGGGTCGTCGTACTCGGTGCGGATCACGTTCGCGACGTAGTCGCAGAAGAAGGCGGATCCCTTGGCCGTCTGGCATCCGGTGCTCGGCTCGGAGATCTTGGGCTCGACGGGCTCCGCGATCGCCGCGTCGTGCTCCTCCTGGGTGACCTTGCCGTACTCCAGCATCTTGCCGATGATGTAGTCGCGCCGGTCCTTGTTCGCCGCGTAGGGAACCTTCTCGCCGTTCACGACCGTCTCGGCGCCGTTCGTCTCGCTGTCGGGACGGTCGAGGCGGAGCTCGTTCGGGAAGTTGACGATCGCGACCAGGCTCGCCGCCTGCGCGAGCGTCAGGTCCTTCGCGTGGGTGCCGAAGTAGTACTGCGACGCCGACTCGATGCCGTAGACGCGTCCGCCGAACGCCGAGATGTTCAGGTAGCCGAGGAGGATCTCGTCCTTCGTGGCCTCCTTCTCGAGGGCGATCGCGTAGCGCATCTCCTTGAGCTTGCGCTCCGCGGAGACCTCGGTCGCCTGCTCGTAGGCGGCCTCCTTCTCCTCCTCGGTGGTGGCCTGGTTCACGCCGTTGTTGATGAGCACGTTTTTGACGTACTGCTGCGTGATCGAGGAGCCGCCCTGGACGTCCTTGCCGGTCACGGTGCTCAGGGCGCCGCGCACGGTGCCCTGGATGTCGATGCCGCCGTGCTCGTAGAACCGGGGGTCCTCACCGGCGACCGCGGCGTCCTTCGCGTACTGGCTGACGTCCTCCCACGCGACCTCCTCGCGGTTCTGGTCGAAGAACGAGGCCAGCAGCGCCTCGGACCCGTCGGAGCGGGTGGCGTAGATGTCCGTCTTCTGCGAGAGCTCGTCGATCTTGAGGTACCCGGGGAGGTTCTCGAACATGTTGATGCTGTTGTTCGCGGCCATGCCCGTCACCGCGAGGGCGGGGGTCACCGCGGCGGTCACGAGGAGGCCGGCGAGCGCGCTCATCCCGAGGAAGCCGAGCACGCCGGAGGCAGCGTCGCTCGTGAGTTTTTGGGCAGACATATAGTGGAGCGTAACGGAGAAGACTGGCAAAAACCGCCATGCGGGTCGCCACGTCGGCGTCCGGCCTGCCCGCCGGGCCTCCGGTGCCACATCCACTCGGCTCGAAGGAGCGTCATGCCCGCCTGGGAGTACATCACCACCCCGCTGCTGATCCACAACACGGCCGCGATCCTGAACAACTGGGGGTCCGAGGGCTGGGAGCTGGTGCAGGTCGTCCAGGGTCCGGAAGGCGGGCTCGTCGCCTACCTGAAGCGCCCGGTCGGCGAGCAGGCCTCCGCCGCGGCCTCCGCAGGCCAGGCCGCGGCGTCCAAGGCCGCCGCGCAGTTCGAGCAGGAGGGCTGATGTCGGCCATCGAGTCGCGCCTCGCCGAACTCGGCGTCGAACTGCCCGAGGTCGCCGCACCGGTCGCCGCATACGTGCCCGCCGTCGTCACGGGGGACCTCGCCTGGACCTCCGGGCAGCTCCCGTTCGTCTCCGGCGCGCTGCCCGCGACCGGGAAGGTCGGCGACGGCCACGGGCTCGTGCCGGCCGGCGACGCGAAGGAGTACGCGCGACTCTGCGCACTCAACGCGCTCGCCGCCCTGAAGTCGGTCCTCGGCTCGCTGGACCGCATCACCCGAGTCGTCAAGGTCGTCGGCTTCGTCGCCTCCGACCCCGCGTTCACCGGGCAGCCCGGCGTCGTCAACGGCGCCTCGGAGTTCATCGGCGAGGTCTTCGGCGACGCGGGCGTGCACGCCCGTTCGGCCGTGGGCGTCGCGGTCCTCCCGCTCGACGCGCCCGTCGAGGTCGAGGTCGTCGTCGAGTTCGCGTAGCGTCGCGCCGGGTCGCCGGGTCGGACGCGCGGATGCCGCGGCGGCGACTCCGCCGCGGCATCCGTCGTCTCGGGGTCAGCGAACCTGGTCGCTGATGATCTGCATGATCGAGGTGTCGGCCAGGGTGGTCGTGTCGCCCACCTCGCGACCCTCGGCGAGGTCGCGCAAGAGGCGCCGCATGATCTTGCCCGATCGGGTCTTGGGCAGCTCGTTGACGATGAACACCTGACGCGGCCGCGCGATCGCCCCGATCTGGGTCGCGACGTGGCGTCGGAGCTCCTCGCTGGCGACCTCGGGATCGGCGGCCTTCGCCGCCTGGCTCGCCTTGAGGATGACGAAGGCGACGACCGCCTGCCCGGTGGTCTCGTCCGATGCGCCCACCACGGCGGCTTCGGCCGTCCAGGGGTGCGCGACGAGGGAGGACTCGATCTCGGCGGTGGAGAGGCGGTGGCCCGAGACGTTCATCACGTCGTCGACGCGGCCGAGCAGCCAGATGTCGCCGTCCTCGTCGCGACGGGCGCCGTCGCCGGCGAAGTACCTGTCGCCGAACTTCTCCCAGTAGGTCTCCTTGAACCGCTCCGGGTCGCCCCAGATGCCCCGCAGCATCGACGGCCACGGCTCGGCCACGACGAGCAGGCCGCCGCCTTCGCCCTCGACCTCCACGCCGTCGTCGTCGAGGATGTCGATCGAGATGCCGGGGACCGGCACCTGCGCCGAACCGGGCTTCAGGTCGGTGACGCCGGGCAGGGCGGAGATCATGATCGCGCCCGTCTCGGTCTGCCACCACGTGTCGACGACGGGGATCGAGCCGCCGCCGATGACGTGCCGGTACCAGATCCAGGCCTCGGGGTTGATCGGTTCGCCCACCGAGCCGAGCAGCCGCAGGGATCGCAGGTTGAACTCGTGCGGGATCTGGCGCCCGAGCTTCATGAACGAGCGGATGGCGGTCGGCGCGGTGTAGAGGATCGTCACCCCGTACTTCTCGACGATCTCCCACCAGCGTCCGGGGTGCGGCGTGTCGGGCGTGCCCTCGTAGATCACCTGCGTGGCGCCGTTCGCGAGCGGGCCGTAGACGACGTACGAGTGCCCCGTGATCCATCCGATGTCGGCGGTGCACCAGTAGACGTCGCGCTCGGGGTGGAGGTCGAAGACGTTCCGGTGGGTGAACGCGGCCTGCGTGAGGTAGCCCCCCGAGGTGTGCAGGATGCCCTTGGGCTTCCCGGTGGTGCCGGAGGTGTAGAGGATGAACAGCGGGTGCTCGGCCTCGAACGCCTGCGCCTCGTGCTCGGGCGACGCCGTGGCGACGGTCTCGTGCCACCACCGGTCCCGATCGTCGTTCCAGTCGACCTCGTTCTCGCCGCGCCTGACGACGAGGACCTTCTGCACCGATCCGGCGGTCTTCGCGAGCGCCTCGTCGACGACCGGCTTCAGCGGGAAGACCCGGCCCTTGCGGTAGCCGCCGTCGGCGGTGATGACGACGGATGCCTCGGCGTCGTCGATACGCGAGGCGAGGCTGTCGGCGCTGAACCCGCCGAAGACGACCGAGTGGATCGCGCCGAGCCGCGCGACCGCGAGCATCGAGACGACGGCCTCGGGGATCATCGGCAGGTAGATCGCGACGCGGTCGCCGGAGCGGACGCCGAGGTCGGTCAGGGCGTTGGCAGCGCGCTTGACCTCCTCGGCGAGCTCGGCGTAGGTGATGTCGCGCGAGTCGCCGGGCTCGCCCTCCCAATGGAGCGCGACGCGGTCGCCGAGGCCGGCGTCGACGTGGCGGTCCAGGCAGTTCACGGCGACGTTGAGCTCGCCGTCGTCGAACCACTTCGCGAACGGCGGGTTCGACCAGTCGAGCGTGCGGGTGAAGGGCTTCTCCCAGTGGAGCAGCGTGCGGGCCTGATCGGCCCAGAATCCGAGCCGGTCGGCGTGAGCGGCGTCGTAGAGGCCCTCGTCGGCGACGGCCTGGGCGGCGAACTCGGGACTCGGGCGGAAGCGCCGGATCTCCTCGAGCGCGTGATCGATCTGCGCGTTCATAGTGGTGCGATCGCTCCTTCGCGATGGGTTCCTATCGGTGGGTCGCCTGCCCCACACAGCACCCTAGCGCCCGTCGCCGGCGTATGTCGTCGCGGGTCTCGCGGTCGGAGGGGGCGGGCCGGCCGGTCACCCGAGCGCGTCGTTCGCGGCGGAGCGCGGCGGGGGCGTACCCTCGGGACGGGGTTCGGAGGCCGGTCCGGGCATCGCCTCGGGGCCGTGCGGCGGACCCGCCGGACCGCCGATGCGAACGACGACGGATTTCGTCGAGGATCCCTCGTCTCGGCTTCGATTTCAGTGGTTCTCCACCACAGGACTGGAGGATCTCGCACAGAATTCTGTGTGTCGGCACAAATGAGGACAAATAGTGCTTGCGCATGGATCTCCAGCCCATACACTGGGACCGCTCGAACATTACGATTCGAAGCCTGCAGCGCTGAGATTCCCCCCAATCCACGCGCTGCCGAGGCGGCACCTGTTCCCCCCAATGGGTGCCGCCCCCTTCTTTTTAAGGCGGCGTCCACCGGGTGCCCGTGAGACGAGCCCTCCTCCACAACGGCGTGGAGGGGGGTTCATCGCTTCCTCCCACCACCGTTCCGCCGAGCGCCCGAAGTCGCTCCTACGGTCGTCGCCATGACCTCCACCTTCGTCGCCGTGCCCTCATGGGAGACGGATGCCGCGCCCGAGTGGGCGCCGCCGGCCGAGCGTCGTTCACGCGCCGTGTCGGCGGCGGCGCCGGCCGAGCCGGCATCCGGCGGCTCCGGATCGTCGGGCGACCGCCTCGGCGCCGCCGCCGCCATCGATCCCGACGACCTCGAGCTGCTCGGGCCGCTGGCCCCGTTCGCCGAGGATCGCGCGGTCACCGACCTCTTCGTGAACGGGGCGAGAGGGCTGTGGCTCGATCGCGGCGCGGGCGCGGAGCGCGAGCCGGCGTGGGTCGCGACAGAGGCCGAGGTACGTGCGCTCGCGGTGCGCCTCGTCGCGCTGGGCGGGCGACACGTCGACGAGGCGACGCCGGCGATCGACGTCCGGCTCGGCCGCGGCATCCGGGTGCACGCCGCCATCCCGCCCGTCTCCGCGTCCGGCACCCTGCTCTCCGTGCGCATCCCGCGGGCGGCGGGCCTGCGGCTCGCAGACCTCGCTCGTGCGGGGATGCTCGACCGGACGACCGAGGAGCGGCTGCGACGGGCGGTGGGCGAGCGACGGAACCTGCTCGTCTCCGGCGCCGCCGGAACCGGGAAGACCACGCTGCTCTCCGCCCTGCTCGCCGAGGCGGCGCCCACCGAGCGCATCGTGCTGCTCGAGGATGTCGCTGAACTGCGACCCGACCATCCGCACGTCGTCACGCTCGAAGCGCGGCAGGCGAACCTCGAGGGGCGCGGACGGATCGGCCTCGACGTGCTCCTCCGGGAGGCCCTCCGGATGCGGCCCGACCGCCTCGTCGTCGGCGAGTGCCGAGGTCCCGAACTGCGCGAACTGCTCTCGGCGCTCAACACGGGGCACGACGGCGGCGCAGGAACACTGCACGCCAATTCGCTGCGGGAGGTCCCGGCGCGACTCGAGGCCCTCGGCGCCGCCGCCGGCATGCCCGCTGCCGTCGTCGCGCGACAGGCCGCCGGCGCGTTCGACCTCGTCGTGCACCTGGAGCGCGTCGACGGGCGACGCCGGGTCGCCGGGGTCGGTCGCCTCCGGTCCCACGGGGACCGGATGGAGGTGGAGCCGTGCTGACGGACGTGCTCGACCGCAGCGTCACGGCCGGCCGGACCGTCCTCGACCGGCTCCGGCCCCGGCGACCCGGCGAGGCATCGCAGCTCGACGAGGTGGCCGAGGTCGCCGAGCGGCTCGCCGCCCTCCTGTCGGCCGGGCTCGCTCCGGCCGCCGCCTGGCGTGCGCTCGCCGAGGCGATCGAGCGAGGCGAAGACGGCGACGGCGACTCGGGCGCCTCGTCGCGGGTGACCGCCTCCCTCACGGCCGGCCGGCGTCCGCGTCCCCGCGGGGTCCGTCGGGGGGAACGCGCGGGCCGCGGCGCGGCCCCGGACCTGCTGGTCTCGGCGGCGCGCTCCGCGTCGGCCGGTGAACCGGTCGCCGACGCGCTCGAATCGACCCGGCTCCGGGTCGGCGCCCACCCTGCCTGGTCCGTGCTCGCGGCCGCGTGGGCGGTCGCGGATGCGGCGGGCGCGCCGCTCGCGCGCTCCCTCGCGGGCATCGCCTCGGCGCTCCGCGACGAGGCCCAGTCCCGCCGCGAGGCGACCTCGATGCTCGCGGGGCCCGCCGCGAGTGCGCGGCTCGTCGCCGCGCTGCCGGTGATCGCGGTCGCGTTCGGCAGCCTCCTCGGCTTCGACACCGTCGGCGTCCTCGTCGGCGGTCCGGTGGGTCTCGCGTGCCTCGTCACGGGCGGGACGCTGCTGTGGGCGGGGGCGAGGTGGAACCGGGCGCTCGTGCGACGGGCCGGCGCCGATCGCCCGGCCGACGGGCTCCGACTCGAGCTGGTCGCCGTGGCGCTCGCCGGCGGGATCGCGCCGGGTCGGGCCCGGCGGCTCGTGGCCGGGGCCGTCGCACGACACCTGCCCGAGCTCGGGGGCCACGACCCGACCGGGGATCTCGTCGCCGTCGCCGAACGCGCGGGTGCGCCGGTCGCCGAGCTCCTCCGGACGGAGGCGGCGCGCCGCCGCGGAGCCGCACGCGCCGCGGCCGCCGCACGTGCTGCGACCCTCGGCGTACGGCTCATGATCCCGCTCGGCTGCTGCGTGCTGCCGGCCTTCGTCCTCCTCGGCGTCGCGCCCCTCATGCTCTCCGTCGTCGCCGGCACCCTCGGGGCCGCGTCGTGACGACGGACGTCCCGACTCGTGCCGATGATGCCGCGTCCGCGGCGGAGAGAGAGGAACACCATGCACGATGTGCCGCCCACCCGAGAGTGCGCGCCCCGATCGACCGGTGCCGTCGTCCGAGGCGGCCGGTTCGCTGCTGCGATCCGTGCCGTCGCGCACCGGGTCGCGGGCGAACGCGGCGCCGCCACGGCGGAGTACGCGGTCGCGACCATGGCCGCGGTCGGCTTCGCCGGACTGCTCGTCGTGATCCTCCGCGGTGACGAGGTCCGCGGCATCCTGACCGACCTCGTGCGGAATGCGCTCACGGTCGGCTGACGGCGAGCGGGGCAGCGTGACGGCGGAGTTCGCCGTCGCGCTGCCCGCGATCGCGCTCGTCCTGGCCGCAGCGCTGGCGTCCGTGCACGCGGTCGCCGTCCAGGTCCGGCTCGGGGACGCGGCCGCCGACGCCGCGCGAGCACTCGGCCGCGGCGAGTCAGCCGGCATCGCTGCCGGAATCGCCGCGCACCACGTGCGAGGGGCGGGGTTCGCCTCCTTCGATGACGGCCCGTTCGTCTGCGCCCGGATCACGGGCTCGGCCGGCGGGGTGCTCGCGGCGCTTCAGCTCGAAGCCGAGGCCTGCGCGCTCCGGGGCGGACTGTGACGGGGGCGGCCGTGGCCGCGCGGATCGCCGCCGCCACCGTCGCGGATCCTCGTCGCGCGGCGAGCCACGGAGAAGCCGGCGCCGCGGGAGTCGTGGCGATCGCGATCGTGGGAGCGACGATCTCGCTCGCGGCGGGCGTGCTGGCGATCCTCGTCACGTCGGTGGCCGCGCAGGCAGCGGCGAACGCCGCCGACGCCGCGGCGCTCGCCACGGCGGACGCTCGGTCCGGAGCCGTGGCCGGCGAGCCGTGCGACCTCGCCGAGTCCCTGGCGCGGCGCCATGGCGCGCGGCTCCTCGGATGCGAGACGGACGGCCCGGTGGCCGAGGTGGTCGTGGCGGTCGAACGGGGGCCGGTTCGGGTCTCCGCCACCGCCCGTGCCGGCCCACCGGGCTGGATCGGCTGATCACGAGGCGACCGTTGTATACATCCCGGCGGCTCTCGGTAGTCTGAGTGGCAGATCTGGAGCTGAGCGTGCCGATATGTATACACTGCACTGGCGGCGACGTGGGGAGGGATGCCATGCGGGCGGGAGATCGTGCCTATCGGACCCTTCGCGGCGAGATCCTCGATGGCGTGCTCGCGCCTGGCGCCCTCCTCCAGGAGGTCGACCAGTCGGTCCGGCTCGGCGTGAGCCGGACGCCGGTCCGCGAGGCGCTCCGCCGGCTCGCCGGCGATGGACTGGTCGTGGCATCCGGTCGCGGAACGATCGTCACCGGGATCTCCCGCGACGACGTCGTCGCGCTCTACGAGCTCCGCCAGGCGTTGGAGTCCCGCGCCGCGAGCCTCGCCGCACGGCGACGCGATCGGGAGCCGTTCGCCGCGATCCGCTCGCGCCTGGAGGACGCGCCCGGGCACCTCGACGACGGGGCCGACGGCCTCGCGCAGTACTTCTCGATCGTCGATGAACTCGACCGTGCCGTCGAGGGCGCCGCGGACAACGTGTTCCTCGCGACCGCCCTGCGCAGCGTGCACCTGCACTCGGTGCGCATCCGTCGGCTCTCCCGCCACAACCCCGATCGGTTGCGTGCGGCCGCCGGCGAGCACCTCCTCATCGTCGACGCGATCCTCGACGGCGACGCCGAGCTCGCGGCCCACGCGACCCACGTGCACCTGCACCGGAGCCTCACCAACGCACTGGCGACCGTGCCCGCGGCCGCCTCCACCCACTGAAGAAGGACGTGATCCTCGTGAAGATCCATCATCTGCGTACGCATCGGAGTGATGAGGGCTTGGGCCGGGAGGGGCAGTTGGCGTGGCAGTTGGCTGGGGTGGCGGT
>NZ_JBEPKA010000014.1:0-96356 GCF_040496015.1 Agromyces litoreus | reverse complement strand
TCTCCTCGGTCCTGCCGGTGAGCATCCGCTGCGTCGAGGCCAGCGTGGACTGCTCGTCGAGCGTCGCGCCGGGGCCGCGTTCCACCGTGGCACGGAGCCCCCCGTCGGCCGTGGGCCGGATCCGGAGCGTGCCCACCCTCGGGTCGGCGGCGGCCTCGGCCTCGACGAACGCGGGCAGGGTGCGCGCGGTCGCGGGGCCGACGGCCGAACGGCCGAGCGCGAGCGCGGCGAGCGACGGAGCGACGGCCAGGAGCACTCCGGCCATCACCAGCGCGGCGAGGGCGGCCGAACCGCGCCGCAGCGTGCCGAGGGCGAGTAGCGCGGCCGCGATGAGCCCCATCCACATGAGGCTCAGCGCCGCTCCCGTCCAGACGGGGACCGCGCGGTCGCCGGCGAATGCGACCTGGATCGTCGTCGCGGCGACCGCCGTCGCGAAGCCGATGGCGGCGAGGGCCAGTCCGAGGAGGCCGCTGCGCGACCGGCGCGTGGCGACGACCGCGCACGCCGCCAGGACGAGCGGCGCGAGCAGCACGGCGAGCACGATCGCGGGCGAGGCGACCCCGCCGAGCGCGGCCAGCGGCTCGCTCCATCGCCCCCATCCCGAGGCCTGGCCGAGGGCCAGCGCGAGCGCCGTCGGCTCGGCGGCGGGCTGCGGGACGCCCGGGTCCGCGAGCAGCGACAGCGGCGCACCGCGGGTGAACTGCTGCACGACCAGGGGCAGGAACAGCGCGAGCGCCGGCAGCGGGATGCCGGCGAGCCGGACGGCCGCACGACCGCTGAGCGGCAGCGAGACGATCCAGGCGAGCAGCAGGGCGGGCGCGAGGCTCGGCGCGCACGCGACGACGGCGGCGAACACGAGCGATGCGGCGGCCGCGGCGGCCCACGAGGTCGCCGCGGCGAACATGAGCACGGCGAGCCACGGGAGCAGGACGTGGGCGACGACGGCGGCGGGGCGGCCGGCCGACAGGGCGTCGAGCAGGGGCGGCGCGACCGCCCACGCCAGTCCGGCGACCACCCGGAGCGCGGCCCGCTCGGTGAGGCGGCTCGCGGCGAACCATCCGCCGAGCCCGGACAGCGGCAGCGCCACCAGCCAGAGCACGAGCAGCGCAGTGCTCGGCGCCCAGAACGTCGACGTGCCGAGCACCGCGAGCACGCCCGCGAAGGGGTCGGCGGCTCCCTCGAAGCCGCCCGCGATGTCGCGCCATCCGGTCGCCGCGTTCCGCCAGAGCACGCCGACATCCCCGGAGAGCGGGAGCAGCCCGCCGCCGGACACCCCGCCGGAGGCGATGATCGGCGCGAACAGCAGGAGCGAGGCCGCCGCCGTGACGAGCACGACCCAGCCTCCGCCGGTCTGCAGGAACATGAGGTCGTCGGCGCGCCCCCGGGCCCGCTGGCGTCGCGCCTCGGCCGCCTGTTGGCGGCGCTCGCGGACCTCGTCTCCGGACATGCGGAGCGGGGCGAGCGAGGACCAGCGCGCGGTCCGCGTCCGGCGGATCGCGGCGCGGGATCGCACGACCCGTTGCGGCCGCGCCATCACCTCGACCGCGGCGGCGAACTCGCCGGGGATGGCGCCGGGCGTCTTCACGAGGAGGTGCCGGAGCGAGCGCAGCACCGCGAGCGGCAGGAGCAGCAGCCAGTTCAGCGGGGCGAGCGCAGGGGGTCCGGCGACGAGCCGTCGGTGCAGGCGTGCCGCCCTGGCACGACGTGCCCGTCGGCGCGCGGCGCGGCCGCCCGGCTCGGAACCCGGTCCGGCGACGCCGGAGTCGGCGAACCGCACGCGTGCCTCGGGCACGGCGATCACCCGGTGCCCGGCGAGCCGGGCGCGCACGCCGAGGTCGAGCCCGTCGTCGATCACGGGCAGCGCGGGGTCGAAGCCGCCGAGCGCGCGCCACGTGGTCCGGCGGATCAGCAGGCCGGCCGGGTCCGCGCCCAGCACGTCGGCGAGGTCGTCGTGCTGCCCCTGGTCGAGCTCGTCCTCCACGACCGCCACGCTCCGGCCGGTCCGGGTCGTGGTCCGGCCGAACCGGACGATCCGCCGCGGGTCGTCCCACCGCACGAGCTTGGGCGCGGCGATCACCGCACTTCGCGCTCGACCGAGTGCGGCGACCAGCGACTCGAGGGCCTCGGGCTCCGGCGCGGCGTCCTCGGGGAGCAACCAGAGCAGTTCGTCGTCGCGGGGTTCCGGCATCCCGCGCTCGACGATCGCCACGGCTTCCCCGAACGACCGGGGCTCCCCTAGCGCGACCACGTGGTCCGGGTGCCCGGCCTCCACGTTCCGGCGGGTCTCGTCGTCGACGGCGAGGAGCACGAACGCGAACTCGTCGGGCCGGCGCGTCTGCCGGTCGAGCGCGTCGAGCGTCCGGCGGAGCCGATCCCCGCCGTGCTGGACGACGAGGACGGCGGTGACTCTGGCGTGCATCGGAGCCAGCCTAGGCGGCCGCTCCCGCCGGTCGGCTCAGCGCCACGGGCGTGGCTCGAACGGCGCAGGCCGTCCGAACCGACGACCACCTCGACGGGACCGGTGCGACCTCAGCTGGCCTGGCGACGCAGCCTGCGGCGCTCGCGCTCGGACAGGCCGCCCCAGATGCCGAATCGCTCGTCGTTCGCCAGCGCGTACTCGAGGCACTCGGCACGGACCTCGCAGCCCGTGCAGATCCGCTTGGCGTCGCGGGTCGATCCGCCCTTCTCCGGGAAGAAGGCCTCCGGATCGGTCTGCGCGCACAGCGCGTCGCTCTGCCATGCCAGTTGGTTGTCGTCGTCTGCGACCCCGCGAACGCCAGGAACGCCGAGCCGCACAGGGTCGACGAACCAATCCTCAGGTACCCCAGAACGATATTCAGGCTTGCCCATATCGTCTCCCACCCAGTTGTACCGACATCCCCGAGGGGTGTGTCTTGACCAATTACACCGTTGTAATTCGGTGGAAGTCAAGTCGCGAATGGTAAACCCTCGACCAGCCGTCGAGGCTTCACGCCGCGCCGCCCGCGTGTCGCCCGTGTCCGGGTCGTGATCCGGCTACGCCCCGGATGCCACGCGTCGGGCGGACCACGCGGACGCGACCATGTCGGAGAGGCTGTGCCGCATGCGCCAGTCGAGGTCCCGCGCGGCGAGCTCCCCCGAGGCGACGATGCGCGCCGGGTCGCCCGGCCGCCGCGGCGCGATCTCGGGCTCGAAGTCGATGCCGGTCACGCGCGCGACCTCGCGCATGATCTCGCCGACCGAGACGCCGTCGCCGGAGCCGAGGTTGTAGACGGGCTCGATCGCCTCGCGGTCGTCGAGCCGACGAGCCGCCGCGACGTGGGCCGCCGCGAGGTCGGCGACGTGGATGTAGTCGCGGACGCACGTGCCGTCCGGCGTCGGGTAGTCGTCGCCGTTGATCCGAGGGGTCCGACCCTCGATCAACGCGTCGAACACGAGCGGGAACAGGTTGTGCGGGCTCGGGTCGAACACCTCGTCGGTGCCCGAACCGACGACGTTGAAGTACCGCAGCGAGGTGTGCCGGAGCCCGGATGCGCGCTCCTGGTCCGCCAGCAGCCACTCGCCGATCAGCTTCGACTCGCCGTACGGCGACTCGGGACGCTTCGGGGTGTCCTCGGTGACGAGATCGACGTCCGGCGTGCCGTACACGGCGGCGCTCGAGGAGAAGACGATGCGGTCGACGCCGCGAGCCTGCATCGCGCCGAGCAGCCGGGCCGTGCCGGTCACGTTCTGCTCGTACGTGTGCAGCGGCCGCTGCACCGAGACGCCCGCGTACTTGAAGCCGGCCAGGTGCACGACGCCCTGCACGTCGTGCGCGGCCATCGCGTCCTCCAGCAGCGCGCCGTCGAGGATCGAGCCCTGCACGAACGGCGACCCCTCGGGGACGAAGGTCCGGCGGCCCGACGACAGGTCGTCGACGACGACCGTGTCGATCCCCTGCTCGCGGAACGCGCGCACCACGTGCGCCCCGATGTAGCCCGCGCCCCCGGTGACCAGCCAGCTCATGTCCGCCTTCCGCCGCCGGTGCCTCCGGCGTCGTGACGATGCTAGCGGCCGGATCAGGCGCGGCGCAGCGGCGTGTGCTCGACGTGACGCACGCGGTCGCGGATCTCCGGACGGCCGTACCCGTCGGAGTCGAGCCGCAGCAGCGTCGCCACGACGGCCCAGATCGCGAGGCCCGCGAGGATCAGCAGCATGATGAGTTCCATGGCAGAAATTGTGCTCCTTGCAAGATCCTGCCGAAAGTGGCAGACTCGCCAGTGATCGACACATTCCTGCCACGCCCGTGTCGGCGTGGCGGCACCATCGAGGAGGCCCCGTGCTCCGGACCATCGCCTGCATCGCCGTCCCGCAGATGGCCCCATTCGAGTTCGGCGTCATCTGCGAGGTCTTCGGCATCGATCGCACCGAGCACGGCGGCCCGACCTTCGACTTCCACGTCGTCGCCCCGGAACCGGGGCCCATCCCCACCAAGCTCGGCTTCGACGTCGTCGTGCACGAGGGCCTCGAGGCGGCCGAGACGGCCGACCTGGTCGCGGTGCCCGCCTCCCTGATCGACGAGCCCGCGCACCCCGAGGTGCTCCGCGTCATCCGCGAGGCCGTCGACCGCGGCGCCTGGGTGCTGAGCGTCTGCTCCGGCGCGTTCACGCTCGCTCGCGCCGGCGTCCTCGAGGGCCGGCGCGCCACCACGCACTGGATGTACACCGACCGGCTCGCCGAGCTCTTCCCGGGGACCGAGGTCGACCCCGACGTGCTGTTCGTGCAGGACGGCAAGGTCGTCACCGGCGCCGGGACGGCGGCCGGCATCGACGCGGCGCTGCACATCGTGCGCACCGAGCTCGGAGCGAGCGCGGCGAACGTCGTCGCACGCCGCATGGTCGTGCCGCCGCAGCGCGACGGCGGGCAGTCCCAGTTCATCCAGACGCCGATCGTCGAGTGCCGGAGCGACTCGCTCGGCGAGGTCACCGAATGGATGCTCGAGCACCTCGACGAGGACCTCACGGTCGACCGCCTGGCGCGCAGGGCGCTCATGTCCCCTCGGACCTTCGCGCGGAAGTTCCGCGCCGAGACCGGCACCACGCCGAACGCCTGGCTCAACCGCCAGCGACTCCTGCGGGCGCAGCAGCTGCTCGAGGCGACCGACCTCTCGCTCGAGGAGATCGCACGCGAGACCGGCTTCGGCGCCGCGGCGGTGATGCGCCACCACTTCGTGAAGGTGCTCCAGACGACGCCGACGCAGTACCGGCGGGTGTTCGGGCCGCGTCAGGTGGGCTGACCGGCGCGACCCGCGCCCCGGCCCGCGATCGGCCGCACCCGCCCGTTCGGGGCGGGTTCAGGCGAGCGGGGCGGGGACGGTGGCGATCCAGGCGATGCCCGTCCCGGCGACGGAGATCGGCGCCTCGTCGGGCGAGACGAACGCGGCCTCGCCCCGTTCGAGCCGGATCCCGCCGGTGCGGCCGGCGAGCTCGACCGCGTCGCCCTCGGCGAGCACCACGGCCGGCCCGGTCAGGTCGATCTCCCACCCGTCCGCCACGCCCTCCGCGCGGAGCAGCGTGAAGTCGGGGACGGGCGGACGGTACTCCAGCAGGCCCGCCGCCACCTCGACCGGCCGCAGGATCGGCGCCTCGATCGGGGTGAAGTCGAGCACCTCGAGCAGTTCGGGCACGTCGATGTGCTTCGGGGTGAGTCCGCCGCGCAGCACGTTGTCGCTCGCCGCCATGAGCTCGATGCCGAGCCCCTCGAGGTACGCGTGGACGTTCCCGGCGTCGAGGAAGAGCGCCTCCCCGCGCCGGAGCGTGACCCGGTTCAGCAGCAGCGAGATGACGATGCCCGGGTCGCCCGGGTACTCCGCGGCGAGGTCGAGCACGGTGCGGAACGACGACGCGGCGGACGACTCCAGCGCGGTGGGAGTCCCGGCGAGCGCGGTCACCCGCTCGACGAGCCAGGCGGCCTCGCCCGAATCGCCGCCGCGGCCGTCCTGCAGCAGCCACGCGACCGTCTCCCGGAGCGCGTCATCCCCCTCGAGGCGTCGTGCGAGCAGGTCGATGGCGCCGGGCTGCGGCTCCGGCGTCGCGGCATCCGCGGCACGCAGCACCTCGAGGACGCCGTGCACCTCGTCCGGCGAGCGGAACCCCGAGAGCGCCTCGAACCGCTCGCTCACCGCCACGATCAGCTCCGGCTTGGCGTAGGGGTCCTTGTAGTTGCGGTCGTACGCGTCGGCGGGCACGCCCTCCGCCTCCTCGCGGGCGAAGCCGATTCGCGCCTGATCGGGCGTGGGATGGGCCTGCAACGACAACGGCTTCGCGGCGGCGAGGACCTTGAGCAGGAACGGCAGCCGTGCGCCCTCCCGCGCGTGGTGCGGGCCGAGCGCCAGCGCGGGGTTGGCGGCGATGAGCCGCGCCAGGTCGTCCGCACCGCTTCCGGGATCGACCACCTCCGCCGGGGATCCGGCGTGCGCACCCAGCCAGAGCTCGGCCTCAGGCCCCCCGCTCGGCTCCACTCCCCGGAACTCGGCGATCGCGGTGTGGGAACCCCACGCATAGTCTCGAGGAGTGTTGCGGATCGCGACAAACATTCGGGCGGTGTCCTTCCGGGCTTTGGCGGCAGACTACCAACGGCACCGGCGCCGTCCGGGCCCGGATCTAGGCTCGGCCAGTCCCACGATGCAGAGGAGCCGAAATGTCCTTCGAGCCGCTCGAGAGCGACTTCTACTCGTACGCGTCCCTCCTGACCGACCGCGAGCAGGCCGCGCTGACCGACCTCCGCACGTGGCTCGAGCGCGAGGTCCGACCCATCGTCAACGACTACTGGGAGCGGGCCGAGTTCCCGCGCGAGGTCGTGCAGCCGCTCGCCGACCTCGGCGTGCTCTCCTATGCGTGGGACGAGGCGAAGCCCTTCGAGAACTCCGCCGTGTTCCGGGGCTTCGTGGCCCTCGAGCTCGCCCGCGTCGACGCCTCGGTGGGCACGTTCGTCGGCGTCCAGAACGGCCTCGCGACCGGCTCGATCGCCGTCGCCGGTTCCGAGGAGCAGAAGCGCGAGTGGATCCCCAGGCTCGCCTCCGGCGAGGTGATCGGCGCCTTCGGCCTGACCGAGCCGCTCTCCGGCTCCGACTCGGCCCGCGGCCTGCGCACCACGGCGCGCCGCGACGGCGACGAGTGGGTGCTGAACGGCGAGAAGCGGTGGATCGGCAACGCGACCTGGTCGGACATCACCGTGATCTGGGCGAAGGACGAGGCCGACGGCCAGGTCAAGGGCTTCATCGTGCCCACCTCGACGCCCGGCTACGAGGCGACGAAGATCGAGCGCAAGGTGAGCCTGCGCATCGTGCAGAACGCCGACATCACGCTGACCGACGTGCGCGTCCCGGAGTCGCTGCGCCTGCAGAACGGCCACTCGTTCCGCGACACCGCGGCCGTCCTGCGGCAGACGCGCGCCGAGGTCGCCTGGGCCGCGGTCGGCACGGCGATCGGGGCCTACGAGGCCGCCGTGCGGTACGCGTCGGAGCGCGAGCAGTTCGGCCGTCCGATCGCCTCGCACCAGCTCATCCAGGACCTCCTCGTGCGCTGCCTCGGCAACATCACGGCGTCGCTCGGCATGGTCGTGCGCGTGTCCCAGATGCTCGACGCCGGCGACCAGCGCGACGAGCACTCGGCCCTGGCCAAGGCGTACGCGACCTCGGCCATGCGCGAGACCGTCGGCTGGGCCCGTGAGGTCTGCGGCGGCAACGGCATCGTGCTCGACCACGAGGTCGCGCGATTCTTCGCCGACGCCGAGGCGCTGTACTCCTACGAGGGCACGCGCGAGATGAACACCCTCATCGTCGGGCGGGCGATCACGGGCCAGGCTGCGTTCGTCTGAGCCCGTCCGTCGCCGGACCGGTGCCCGCGATAGCCTTGTGCGCATGACTGACGGACGCCGGCCGAGGCTCGAGAGCGCGTTCGTCACGTTCGTGTTCTTCACGGCGTTCGCCGGCCAGTTCTGGCGGAACCTGCTGGGCTGGTGGGGCTACGGCGCCATCGTGCTCGTCGTCGTGATCGGCACCGCGTGGGTGGTCCGGGTCCGCCGACCGGAACTGGCCTGGCGTCGGGTGCCCAAGTCGACGCTGGCGTTCCTGCTGATCGCGACGGCCTCGATCGCGTGGTCCAACTACCCCGCCACGAGCGCGCTCGCGGTCGGCCTCACCCTCGTCACGACCTTCGTCGCACTCGGCATCTCGCTCTCGCTCGGATGGCACGGCGTGCTGCGCGGCGTCTCGTCGTCGCTGAAGTGGGTCCTCGTGCTCTCGCTGCTCTTCGAGGCTTGGGTGGCCGTCGTCGTGCGGGCGCCGGTGCTGCCCGACTTCCTCGACCCGGGCGACGGCCCGGTCCCCGCCGCGTTCTACTGGTCGCGCGGGCTCCTCCTCCAGGGCGGACCGATCGAGGGGATCGTCGGCAACCGCAACCTGCTCGGGATGGCGGCACTGATCGCGGTCGTCGTCTTCGCGGGCCTGCTCGCGAGCGGCGGCCTGCGCCGGGCGTCCGGCATCGGGTGGCTCGTCGTGGCGGGTGTCGTGCTGCTGCTCACGCGCTCGGCCACGGTCACCGTCGCCGCGATCCTCGTGGTGGTCGCGCTCGGCTTCGCCGCGTGGGCGCGACGGGTCGGTCCGGAGGGACGCCGTCCGGTGTACCTGGCCGCGGCCGGCGCGCTCGCGGCATCCGTCGCACTGGTGGCGCTGGCCTGGAACGCGATCCTCGACCTGCTCGGACGCGGCGACGACCTCACGGGACGGCTCGACATCTGGTCCTCGGTGACCGGACTCGCCCTAGAGCGCCCGTGGTTTGGCTGGGGCTGGATCAGCTACTGGGCCCCCTGGGTGGAGCCGTACGACGGCCTCGCGGTGCGCAAGGGCGTGGAGTACCTGCAGGCCCACAACGCATGGCTCGACGTGTGGCTGCAGCTCGGGATCCTCGGATGCATCGCCTTCGCGTCGATCGTGATCGGCGCGCTCTGGCGCTCGTGGTTCCTCGCCGTCGACCGCCCGATGGATGCCACCGGCCGGGTCCTGCCCCACTCGGCCGTGTCGCTGATCCCGCTGCTCGTGCTCGTGGCGCTGGTCGGGCAGTCGCTCGCCGAGAGCCGGCTGCTCATCGAGTCCGGCTGGCTGCTGCTCATGGCGATCGCCTGGGGCACCAAGCGCCGCCAGTGGTCGCCCGAGCCCCTGCCGCCGATGCCGCCCGCCCGCTCGCCGCGCCGCTGGGCCGGCTCCGAGGTGCGCCGGTGAACCCAGCCCTGCGCGAGTTCGCCGGGTCGGCGCGCTTCGCGCAGGCGCTGACCGTCATCTCGATCGGACTGGCCTTCTCGACGCACGCCGTCCGCGCGCTCGTGGGCTGGCCGGGCCTCATCGCCGCGCTCTTCACGGTCCTCCTGCTCGCGGGCGTGTCGCTCGTGGCGAGATGGCGGGCGGTCGAGTGGTACGGGATCCTCCCGCTCACGATCCTCGTCTTCGTGGGATGGTGCGCGGCCTCCGTCATCTGGAGCGACACGCCGGGGCTCACGCTGCTCGGCCTCGGCTACCTCGTCGTCTTCGGCTCGCTCGGCGTCTACGTCGCGCTGATGCGCGACACGATCCAGATCGTCCGCGCGTTCGGCGACGTGTTCCGGGTGCTGCTCGCCGTGTCGCTGGCGCTCGAGGTGCTCTCGGGCATCCTGATCGACCTGCCGATCGTGTTCCTCGGGATCCGCGGCGACCTCGCCGAGCTGGGCCCGCTCCAGGGCGTGTTCGGGTCGCGCAACGTGCTCGGGTTCGTCGCGCTCATCGCGCTCACGACGTTCATCGTCGAATGGCGCACGCGCAGCGTCACGCGGGGCCGGGCCATCGGCTCGGTGGTGCTCGCGGCCGTGCTGCTGCTGCTCTCCGGCTCGCCCACGACGTTCGTCGCGCTCGGTGCGACGCTCGTCGCGCTCGCGGCGCTCTACGGTCTCCGTCGCGTTCCGGCCGAGACCCGGTGGCGGTGGCAGCTCGGGCTGCTCATCGCCGCCGTCGGCGCCCTCGTCGTGGGATGGCTGACCCGGATCCGGATCATCGAGCTGCTGGACGCCCGTGCGGAGTTCGAGGTGCGGCTCGACGTCTGGCGGGAGGTGTCGCGGTATCTCGCCGTGAACCCGCTGCAGGGCTGGGGCTGGGTCGGCCGGTGGCCCGAGGCCGCGCCGTACGTCTGGGTCGAGGGCGGCGTCGGTCGCAACCTGTCGTCCGGGCTGAGCGCGTACATCGATGCGTACTTCCAGGTCGGCGTGATCGGGGCGGCGCTGTTCATCGCCCTCGTCGGCGTCGCACTCGTCCGCGCATGGCTGCTCGCGTCCTCGCGCCGCAGCGTCGTCTACCTCTGGCCCGCGCTCGCCCTGGTCGCGGTCGCCGTGACGAGCTTCGCCGAGAGCTTCGCCCTCGTCGAGGGGGGCTGGATGCTGCTGGTGGTCTGCGCGGTCAAGGCGGCGCGCGACATGAGCTGGCGCGACGCGCTGGCCGCGGCATCCGGACCCGTCGCCTGACGGGAGCGGCCGCCGGACCCGGCGCCCGGACGCTCAGACCGGCTGGACGAGATCGCGCAGCACGTCCTGCGCGCCGAGCCCGTAGCGCCGGTAGCGCCCGGTACGCCATTCGCGGAGGACCGGTCCCAGCCGTCGGACCCGGGACGCGGGAATCGAGGATCGGACCTCCTCGTGCGCGAGCTTGTCCCCGACCTCGATGCCGAGCGCGGCCGCGTCGGCGCCGCCGCGCCCGGTCGCGATCGCGGGGAGCCGATCCGCCAGCGCCTGCGCGCGCGCGAGCAGGCGTGCGTTCCGGTCGGTCCGCGGCGCGCGCAGCCGCTCCAGGCGCCCGCGCCACCCGAGCGAGGACACCCCGATCTGGTTGGCGCCGTGCTGGCGGTAGCCGATCAGGCGATCGGGCAGCACCGCGATCGCGCCCGACGCGGCGGCGACGACGGCGAGCCACTCGTCGTGCACCCAGCTGCCGGGGAACGGTGCCGCCCGCTCCACGAGCCGGCGTCGCACGAGCATCGTCGCGCCCGTGAGCAGGTTCCGCCGCAGCAGCTCCTCGAGGGCCGCCTCGCCGTCCACGCGTCGCCGAAGCCGGTCGTCGATGCCGAGGGTCCCGAACAGGTCGGCGCCCAGGGCCTCGCCCTCCGGTCCGACGAGGTCCGCGTCGCTCGCGACGAGGTCGACCTCGGGCCGGGCCGCGAGTGCCTCGAGCGCACGCGCGATGCGGTCGGGGCGCCACAGGTCGTCCTGGTCGGCGAGCGCGACGAGGTCTCCGGTCGCCGCGCGGAGCGCCTGCTCGAAGTTCGCGGTCACGCCCAGCGCGACGTCGTTCCGGATGATCCGGAGGTCGACCGTCGCACCGTTCGCGCGGTGCGCCGCGACGAGGTCCTCGACGATCCGGAGCGTGTCATCGGTCGACGCGTCGTCGCTCACGACGATCTCGTCGACCGGACGGGTCTGCGCGAGGACGGTCCGCACCTGGTCCGCGACGAATCGCGCCCCGTTGTGCGTTCCGATCACGACCGACACGCGATCGCGTGCCGGCACGCCGGTCGCCTCCGCGGGCTCGGCGGCCCCCTCGTCCATGCTCACTCCTTCCGGAGCCCGACCTTGAGCACGCCGAGGAACATCCCCGCCATGATCGTCTGGGCCCCGAGCATCATGAACAGCGCGGCGAGCACGGCGGTGCGCACCGTCGTGCCGGGATCGAGGGCGCCGAACCCGGTGGCCGCCCACACGGAGAACTGCCAGATCGCGACGCCGAGACCGAGCAGGAAGATCAGGAGCCCCACGAGGGCACCGCTCTCGAGGCTGATCCGGCGTTCGAGGCGGTCGAAGTTCCGCGATCGCGGGATGCGGAAGCCCTCGTGCTGCGCGTAGATCTTCGTGAGCACGGCGAACAGCAGCGACTGGTACCCGACGACGGTGAGCGCCGCGAGGTAGACCTGGCTCGAGACGTCGAACCCGACGTCGCCGAACACGACCGGACCGAAGGTGATGGCGAGCGTGCCGAGGAGGCCCGCGAGGAA
The DNA here is from genome assembly GCF_040496015.1 of Agromyces litoreus. Taxonomy (NCBI): domain Bacteria; kingdom Bacillati; phylum Actinomycetota; class Actinomycetes; order Micrococcales; family Microbacteriaceae; genus Agromyces; species Agromyces litoreus. The sequence continues at coordinate 84,333 of NZ_JBEPKA010000014.1, read as the reverse complement.
CGCGACGGCACCCGGGATCAGGAACAGCCAGCGCGGGCTGAAGATCAGCAGGAACCGCAGGTGGCGCCATCCGTCGCGCCAGCTGCGCAGGTGGGGCGGCCGGCTGCGGCCGTCCTTGTCGAGGGTGGTCGGCACCTCCGAGACCACGAGGCCGCCGAGCGTGGACTTCACCACGACCTCGCTCGCGAACTCCATGCCCGTGGTCTGCAGGTGCAGGTCGAGCATCGCCTGCCGGTTGAAGCCGCGGAGGCCGCAGTGGAAGTCGCCGATCGGCGAACGGAAGAGGACCCGACCGATCCAGGACAGGACCGGATTGCCGAGGTACTTGTGCAGCGGCGGCATCGCGCCCTCGGCGATCCCTCCGCGGAAGCGGTTGCCCATCACCAGCTGGTCGCCGGCGCGCAGGCGCTCGAGGAACGCGTCCAGGCGCGAGAAGTCGTAGCTGTCGTCGGCGTCGCCCATGATCACGTAGGTGCCGCGGGCCGCCTCGATGCCGCCCATCAGCGCGCTGCCGTAGCCCTTCGCCGGCACGTCGACGACGCGCGCGCCGTGCGCGAGCGCGATCTCCTGCGAGCCGTCAGTGGACCCGTTGTCGGCGATCACGACCTCGCCGACGACGCCGGCGCGGGCGAGGAAGCCGTTCGCCTTGTCGATGCAGGTGGCGAGGGTCTCGGCCTCGTTCAGGCACGGCATGACGATGGACAGCTCGACCGTGTCGGTGGCAGCGGGCATGTGGCGTGGAGTCCTGTCGGTGTCGGGAGCGAGTTCATCGTACAGAATGAGGGATTGTGGAACTGGGTCTCGTGGTCTCGACGCTCGGCCGCCTCGACCCCCTTCGCAGGCTGCTCGAGTCGCTGTCGGGTCGGCTTCGCGCGGGTGACCGGCTCGTCGTCGTCGCGCAGCGCAACCTGCGCGAGGTCGAGGGGCTCGTCGCCGGGTTCGACGCGGGCGCGGGCCGGGCGAGCGTCGTGACGAGCGAGCCGGGTGCGGCCCGCGGTCGCAACGCCGGGGTGGCCGCCCTCGACGGCAGCGACCCGTTGCTGGTCTTCCCGAACGACACGACCTGGTTCCCGGAGGGGACCCTCGAATCGCTCCGCGCGCTGCCGGACGCGACGCGCCTCGCCGCCATGACCGTCGTCGACGAGCACGGGCCCAAGTTCGTCCTGCCCTCCCCCGGCGCGCCGCTGGACCGTTGGAACGCGTGGTCCGTGATCGAGATGGGACTGCTCGTGCGTCGGAGCCTCTTCGACGCCGTCGGCGGCTTCGACCCGGATCTCGGCACCGGTGCGCCGTCGCCGTGGCAGGCGGGCGAGGCCACGGACCTCCTGCTGCGCATCGCCGACCGGGTCCCCGGCGACGCGAGTCGGATCGCGTGGCTCCCGTCCGACGTGCGCGTGGGCGGGATCGCGGACGCGCACGGCCTCGTCGCGCACGAACGGCGGCGGAAGCTGCGCGCGTACGGTCGCGGACTCGGTCGCGTGGTCGCGCGATGGCGCTACCCGCTCGCGTGGCGCGTCGCGTTCGTGGGCGGCGGGATCGCATTCGGCGTCCGTCACGGCCGCGACTACGCCGTGGTCGACGGCTGGTGGGTGTTCCTCGGGCGTCTCGAGGGCTCGATCGGACGGACCCTGGGTCGCGGCGGCCGGACGACGGCGGTGCGCCGATGAGCCTGGAGTCCCCGGTCCCGCTGCGGCTGCGCCGCGCGACGATGAGCGCCGTGACCCTCCTCGGCGGCGTGTCGCTCGCCGTCATCCCCGCCGCCACCGTCTCGATCGCCTCACGGCTGTTCACGCCGACCGAGCAGGGGCTCATCGCGGTCGCGGTGACGGTGGCGACGTTCGCCGGCCAGCTGGCGTTCGCGGTGATCGTCGAGTCCCGGCTCAGCTCCGCCGGCACCGAGCGGCGCGTGGTCTTCCCGCTGTGGCTCGCCGGGGCGTCCGTGCTCGCCGGTGCGGCGATCGTCGCGACCGGCCCGAACGTGGTCTCGCTCTGCATCGGCCTGCCGATCCTCGTGGCCGCGCTCGAGGTCGGGCGCGGGGTCTCGGTCGCCGAGCGCCTGGACGCCAGGGAGGTCTGGGCCTCGGTGCTGGTGGGGGCCGGTGCGCTGGCCGGCGTGCTGGCGGGCTTCGCGTCGCAGGCGTGGGCGTTCGTCCCGCTCGTGGCGGGCATCGTCGCGGCGACCGTGGTGCGCTCCCTTCCGGTGCAGCACCGCGCGAGTCGCCCCGAACCGCGGGTGATGGGATGGGTCGTGGCCGACACCGCGATCACCGGCGCCGTCTACCCGCTCCTGAACTCGATGATCCTCGCGTTCCTCGGTCCGGGCGAGGCCGTGCTCTTCGCCGCGATCTCGACCGTCTCGGGGCTCCTGGCGATCCCGCTCAACTTCATGCGCCTGCGACTGCTCAAGGAGCACTCGACGCTCGACATCGTCGTCTCGGCGGGGGCGGTGGTCGCCGCCGTGCTCGCGCTGCTGGTCGCGGAGTGGCTGGGGCTGTTCGCGTTCCTCTTCGGCGAGGCCTGGTCCGGCTCGGCGACCCTGCTGCCGCTGCTCGTCGCCTGCGCCTGGCGTGCGGCGTCGCTCGCGACGACCATCCCGTTCGCCGCGCTCCGCCGACGCGGCGAGGTGAAGCTGCTGACCGGCCTGCGCGCGCTGGTCTCCGTGATCGCGTTCGCCCTCGCCGGCGCGGCCCTGCTGACCGGACTCCTGTGGACCGTGTTCGCCGCCCTGCTCGCGGCGGAGCTCCTCTCGGCCGCGATCTACGAGGGCGCTCGGCGCCGGCGCACCGCCGCCGCAGCGGCAGGGTCGCCGGGCGAGCCCGGGCACGGCCGGCACGTCACCGACCCCGAGGCCGGCCGATGACCCGGATCCTCGTCGACCTGCTCTTCCACACCGGCCGCAGGGGCGGGATGGAGTCGTACGTGCGCCACCTCTACCCGCGCCTCGGCGAGCTCGTCCCGGCCGCCACCGAGTTCGTCGGGCTCGCGTCCGCGGAGCTCGCCGGCACCGGCGCGCCCTGGTTCCCAGGCGACCTCGTCGACTCCGGCATCTCCGGGGAGGACCGGGTCGCCTGGGCGCGGGGCGAGGTCCTGTCGGTGGCGCGGCACGCCGGTGCGCTCGGTGCGGACCTCATCCACGCGCCGGCGAACCTCGGGCCGGTGCGCACGCGCACCCCGATGGTGCTGACCGTCCACGACCTGCTGCCGTTCCGGCATCCGGAGTACGTCCCCGGCCCCTACGCTCCGGTGCTCCGCGCGATGAACCGCGGCGCCGCCCGCGCGGCGCGGCGTGTGCTGACCGTGAGCGACGCCTCCGCGCGCGACATCACGGAGCGGCTCGGCGTCCCGGCGGACCGCGTCGACGTCGTGCCCCTCGCGGGCGGCACCCCGCGCCCGCCGGTCGGGCAGCGCCGTTCGGACGACCTCGTGCTGGCCATCGGCAACCGCATGCCGCACAAGGACTTCGAGACCCTGCTCGAGGCCGTCGCCCGCATCCCGTCGGCCGAGCGGCCCCGCGTGGTGATCACGGGCAGCCACGAGTCCGACCCGCTGGCCCCGGTCGTGCAGCGCCTCGGACTGGGCGACCACGTTCGCCTCGAGGGCTGGGTGACGCCCGACGAGCTCGAGCGGCTCTACGCCGAGGCGGCGCTGCTGGCGTTCCCGACGCGCTTCGAGGGCTTCGGGCTGCCGCTCATCGAGGCGATGGCGCGCGGGGTCCCCACGATCGCGTCGGACCTCCCCGTGCTCCGCGAGGTCGGTGCCGAGGCGGTGGACTGGGCCCCGCCCGGGAACCCCGACGCACTGGCCACGCGCATCCGGTCGCTCCTCGGCGACCCGGCGACGCGAGGGCGGATGTCGGAGGCCGGCCTGGTCCGCGCAGCCGGGTTCTCGTGGGAGCGCACGGCCCGCGGAACGCTCGCGTCGTTCGACCGGGCGCTCGGGCGCTGACGGCCCGCTCAGCGGCGAGTCGCCGCCGCGCGACGGAGGAGTTCGCCGACGGAGACGGAGAGGCTCCGGTGGGTGCGCTCGCGCGCGAACCACGCCGCGGTGGAGTGCCTGAGCGCATCGCCGCCGGCCACCGCCTCGACGATCGCGGCTCCGAGCACGTCGGGTGACGCGTCGCCGGCCAGGACGCCGTTGACCCCCGTGACGACGAGCTCCGCTGCCGCGTTGTCCTCGCCGGCGACGACCACCGCGGGCGTGCCGAACGCCGCGGCCTCGGCGACCACGAGGCCGAACCCCTCGCGTTCGGAGGGGTTCACGAGCGCGGCGGCGCCGGCGACCAGGGCGTCGAGCTCGTCATCGTCCACGCGCCCGAGGAAGTCGATCGCGTCCGCCACGTCGTGCTCGATCGCGGCACGCCTCGCCCGATCGGTCTCCGGGCCCGTGCCGACCACCCGTGCCCGCAGCGTCGGGGCCGAGCGCCGCGCGGCGGCGAGCGCGGGCGGCAGCACGTGCAGGCGCTTGTCGGCGATGTGGCGCCCGACGAACAGGACGTAGGGGTCGCCGCCCGGCGCGACGTCCCTCGGGGTCTCGCGGGGCGGACCGGCCAGGTCGAGCAGCCCCAGCACGATCGGGTCCGCGCCCGGCCGGCTCCGGCGCAGCCGCCGCCCGGTGAACCCGCTGTTGACCGTCTGGATCCTGCCGACCCGCACGGCCAGCCACTGCAGCGTCGCCGCGACGGTGCCCGTGAGCACGCCGGCGTAGGCCCGCCACTTGCGTGCGGGCCACACCTCGAGCCAGTCCACGGCCACGACGGCCGGGCTCCCCCACAGCGCCAGCCGCACGGCGAAGACGTTCAGCACGGGCAGCGCCGCGACGACGACGAGGTCGTACCGCCCCCGGGCGCGCGCGAAGTGCCGGAACAGGCCGAGGGCGAAGGCGACGGCACTCCGCGAGGTGCGGACGCCGCGGTCGTCGTAGATCGGGCCGCGCCACACCGAGACGAGGTCGAACGGCACCGCCGGCGCGGCATCCGGAGCCCACTGCGCGCGAGTGACGTAGGTGACCTGCGCACCGCGATCGACGAGCAGCTCCGCCATCCTCCGGTAGACGCGCTCACCGCCCCCCGTGTTGACCGGGAAGACGCAGTCGTACGCGATCGCCACGCGCGGAGCGGTCACCGGACGTCGCTCCCGACGACCGGTGCCGCGACGGTGCCGTCGACCGGCTGCGAGACGGCGCGACCGAGCCGCCCGACGAACACGGCGAACGCGGCCGACACGAGGGCGTACAGGGTCACCAGCAGCGGCCACCCGCCGGGCGGCTGCCATTCGGGGTCGAGCCACATCGCGGTGATCGAGTCGTCGAGGCCGACCACGTAGCGGTACATCACGAAGAGGTAGGCGTGCGCGCCGAACGCGGCCATGAGCACGGCCGCCCCCCACGTGTACCGCGCCGAGAGGAAGCGCACCCGCTCCGCACCGCGCGAGAGCAGCCAGGCGACGAGGATGAGCGCCCCGAGGTAGAGGAACAGGCCGTACCGCCCCTGCCAGATGATGCCGGTCTGGGACACCGACCGGGCCTGCACGAGGATCGGCACCACCACGCACGCGACGACCGCCGCGACCACGACGAGCGCCGCCCGTCGCTCGAGGGAGGCGAATGCGAGGAACAGCAGCGCCCCCACGACCGCGACGACGGCCCACACCGACCACGGCGGCAGCTCCGCGTCGAACCAGCCGAACATGCCGACGGACTGCTGGAAGTACTCGGTGGTCAGCCGGAGCATGTACACGGCACCCGCGAGCGGGGTGTCCCCGACGAGCGGGGCGTCGCCGGGGCGCGCCTGGCTGGAGAGGCTCCCGCCGAGCAGGGTCCACGCGAGCGAGAACACCCCGACCGCCGCGATCACGGCGAGCCAGATCCAGCTGCGGGCGGTGGCGAAGAGCCGGCGCACGGGCGCCCATCCGACCGTGAGGGCCGAGAGCGAGACGATCACGACGAGCCACAGCGGGCCGAGGGCCCGGGCCGTCACGAGGGCCGCCGAGGAGATCGTCACCACGACCCAGAGGTACGTGCGCGAGTACGCGATCGCCGGCGGATCGCCCGGCACGTGCGACTCGAAGAGCCGCAGCACGCCGACCCAGAGCGCGACGGAGGCGGCGACCTCGAACCCGCTCGGATTCACGCCGGCCATGAGGTAGACGCCGAGCGGGAGGCCGGCGAAGGCGACGCCGAGCGGCATCCACGCATCGCGCCGGCCGGCCACGGCGAGCTGGAAGGCGACCCCGACGAACGCCGCGCCGATGAGCGCGCTCACGATGCGCATCGCGATCAGCCCGGCCGCTCCGCCGAACAGCAGCGACGGCCATCCGACGAGCGCGTAGTACACGGGGTTGTAGGCACCCGTCCAGGTGTTGAACCAGTCGAGGCCCTCCTCCCCGCCCAGTTCGGCGCCGCAGTCGGCGGACCGGTTCTCGTCCATCGCGAAGCAGAGCAGGCGCGGGTCGTAGCGGTACTCGTCCGGGAGCTGCACGACCAGGTGCAGCACGCCCGGGACCTCCTCGCCGACCACCTGCCCGCGGACCTGCGCGATGGCCTTGGTCGCGTGGGCGTTCTCGTCGGGCACCGAGAAGACGGGCGACGCGATCGCCCAGAGGACGCCGAGCGCGGCGACCAGCGCGAAGCCGATGAGGCCTGCGCGGTCGGCCCTGCGACGCGACTCACCCGACATCGTGCACGTTCCCCTCACGACCGTTCGTGCCCAGCACCACGGGCCGCCCGGGTGGCCCGACGAGGCGCGAGTCTACCAACCGGCGGGTCGGTGCCCGCGCATCATCCGGGCGCGGCCCAATAGGATCGGAGGAACGCCCGACCCACCGGCCCCGCACGCGACGTCGCGTGCGGTCCCCCGACCGGACCTCGACTGGACCCCACCTCATGACTCCCCCGCACCCCGAACCCGACATCCGAGCCGAGTACGAGCGGCTGGTCTCCGGCGGCGCCGCCGAGGGCGAGCGCGGCCGCATCCTGTTCTACGTCTCCACCACCGACCTCGACGAGGGCAAGGGCGACGTCTACGTCGCGGCCGGCCTCGCCAAGCACCTCGCGCGCCTCGGCTGGGGCGTCGACTTCCGCGGCGTCGACCGGTGGACCGAGGCCGTGCCCGACGGCGTCGATGCGATCGTCGCGATGCTCGAATCCTTCATCCCCGGCCACGTTCCGCAGGAGGTGCGGCGAGTCGCGTGGATCCGGAACTGGAGCCGGACCTGGGCCGACCTGCCGTTCCTCGAGGAGTACGACGAGATCTGGTGCTCGTCCGAGGCGTCCCGCGCCCATCTCGCCGACCGCTTCCGCGGACCGGTCGCCGTCCTGCCGATCGGGGTCGACGCCGACCTGTTCCGCGCCGAGCGTGCGACCTCGCGCCCGCACGAGGTCATCACCACCGCGAACTTCTGGGGCGTCGCACGCGAACTGCAGTCCGCGATCGCCCCGCTCGCCGCCCGTCGCTCCCTCACCTGGTACGGGGCGAACGCCGGCCTGGCCGAGCTGCCCGAGGGCGTCCACGCTCGCTCGCGCGTCGCGTTCTTCGAGCTGCCGCGGGTGTACGCCGAGGCCGAGCTGGTCGTCGACGACCTGATCCCCGCGGCGAAGGAGTTCGGCACCCACAACAGCCGCCTCTTCGAGGCCATCGCCTGCGGCGCGATCCCGATCGTCAACACGCGGGAGGGACTCGACGAGCTCGGGCTCGGCGCGGTGCCCGCCTACGACTCGCCCGAGTCACTGCTGGCCATCGCCGACGGGCTGCTCGACGACCCCGAGGGTCGCGAGCAGCTCCGCGAGTCGCTCCGAGCGGTCGTGACGGAGCGCCACGGGTACGCCGCGCGCGCCGAGGTCGCGTCCGAGCGCCTCGAGGCGCTGCGACGCAGGGCGCCCGCGGACGACGCGTACGAGCGGCTGCTGGCGTGGACGACCGACCTGCGCGAGGACCACCGCGCGGCCGACCTGGCGCTCGACCACTTCCGGGCCGACGCCCACGAGGTCGGCGCCGAGCGGAATCGACTCGCCGGCGAGCTCGAGGGAACGCAGCGGGCGCTTGATGCGGCGAACTCTCGACTCCGGCAGATCGAGCAGTCCCTGCCGTACCGCGCCTGGCGCCGGGTCCGCCGGCTGCTGCCGACCGGCCGCCGCTAGGGCACGACCACGTTCCTGCAGCCGAGCCTGCGGTTCTCCCCGGGGTCGACCTTGTCGATCGCGTAGACGCACACGGAATGCGCTCCGCTCGACAGGTCCGTGAGCGTCGTGCGGTACCCGTGCAGGTCGCCCATTCCGGGGTAGACGCCGCTCAGGCCGGTCTTCTCGAGGGAGGCCTCGATCGACGCCTTCCCCCGCCCGTCGACGTAGACGTGCACCCGGATCGGGTCGACCGTGTCGGGATCGAACGCCCACCCGCGCACGAGCACGCCGTCGGATGAGGCCGACACCTCGTCGATCACGCCCAGCGGCGACCCCGACGGCATCGACACGTCGATGCAGCCGAGCCGGCGGTTCGCGCCGACCCCGACGTCGATGCCGTAGGCGCACACCTCGTGCACCCCCGGCGGAAGCCCGGAGAGCTCCCGCGTGAAGCCGTGCGCCGATCCGTACCCGGGGTGCTCTTCGCCGACGTCGGGGCGGTCCTCGTCGGCGAGCAGCGATGCCGCCCCCGAACCGTCCACGTACAGGTGCACGCGGATCGGGTCGACCGTGTCGGGATCGATGGCCCAGCCCGACACGGTGACCACGCCGATGCGGACCGCCTCGCCCGACTCGATCTCGCCGAACGGCGACCCGGACGGCATCTCGACCGTTCGGCAGCCGATGCGCTTCGTCGCCCCGGCGAGGACGTTGATGGCGTAGAAGCACACGTCGTGCTCGCCTCCGCCCAGGCCCTCGACGGTCCCCGACCAGCCGTGCCCGTCGCCGAAACCGGGGTAGACGCGGTCGAGTCCGGCCTTCTCCACGTCGGCGGCGAGGGAGGCCCGGCCCCGGCCGTCCACGTACACGTGCACCCGGATGGGGTCGGGCGTGTCCGGGTCGATGGCCCAGCCGCGGAACGTCACCTGGCCCGGCGCGGTGTCGATCTGGTCGATGTAGCCCCACGGCGAGCCGCTGCGCACGAGGACCCGCTTGCAGCCGAGGAGCACGTTCCGCCCCGCGCCGACGTTGATCCCGTACGCGCACAGTTCGTGCGTCCCCGGCTCGAGCGCGATCGTCGCGCTGAATCCGCGCGACCGGTTCCCGTCCGGCTCCGCCTGGTCGGCGGCGACGCTCGCCGCACCGCTGCCGTCGGCGTACACGTGCACGCGGATCGGGTCGACGGCGTCGGGATCGACGGCCCATCCCTCGATCACCGCCCGCTTGAAGCCGCCGGCCACGCGCGTGACCTCCCCGGAGGGCGAGTCGCTTCCCGTCGGGCTGCCGAACCAGTCGCTGAAGAGCCTCCAGAAGTTGCGGTTGCCGTACGACGAGCACGAGTCCCCGACGCCGTACAGGTTCGCGAGTGCGGCGGAATTCGGGGTGTACGGGGTGTAGAGGTACAGCCCGGCGGTGGCCTGGTTCCGGATGTACACCGACTTCGTGCCGCAGGCGGTGTCGGGGTGGTAGAGGATCGAGTTCCACCGGCCGGCCTCGTACGCCCGCCCGGTCGGACTCGCCGCGTACCGCTTGAACTGCAGGGCGGCCATGTAGACCTGGTTGGAGAAGCCGTAGTACGCCGCATCGCAGTCCGCGGTGTCGGGGCAGCCGTACCCCGTGGCGCTGCGGTACTGCCGAGACGTCGGCGCCGTCGCCGTCACGAGCGACTGCTCCTTCTCGAGCAGGACGATGATGACGCGAGGGTTGATGCCGCAGGCCGTTGCGACGATGCGGATGACCTGCGCGGCCGTGGCGTCTGATCGCCCGGTGACGGCGGCGCACCGACCGGTCTCGGCCGGCCTCGACGAGATGGAGGTCCGATACGACTTCAGGCACGTCGGCCCCGTCGTCGCGGTGCACGTCGGGACCTTGGACTGGAGGAAGGACTGGATCTGGGCGGTCGACATCGTCGATTCGTCGTAGAAGACCTGGTCGCTGATGATCCGACCGGGATCGAAGTCCTTGGGGTCCGCGGCCTCGGCGCGCGGAACCGGCGCCAGGCCTGCGCCCAGGGCCACGGCGATGGCGACGACCAGGGCGAGGACGGACCGTCTGCGGAACATCAGGGCACCTCCACGTCGACCGGCTCGGAGCTCGCACCGGCATACGAGAGCGTGAAGGTCCACGTTCCCGGCCCGAGTTCGTCCGAGCTGAGCTCGAAGCGCCCGCAGTCGAGGCTCGACGGGCCGGCCTGCCCGCTCCGGGTGCGCTCGACCTCCGCGCCCTGCGAGGTCCCCACGAGGACGCACGGCTCGGTCTCATCGACCGTCCCCGGCACGAGGCCCGACACGAGGACCTCGAGGCTGGGCTCGTTCCACTCGGCCGAGGTGATCAGGGGGACCGCCTCGGCGTCCGGCGTCGCCGTGGGCGATGGCGCAGCAGTCGTCTCGGCCGGCGTCGGCGACGGCGACGCGGGCGATCCCGTCGCGGGGGCGCATCCCGCGAGCACGACGATCGCGGCGGCGCAGAGTGCCGCACCGCCCAGCGGGCGACCGGTCGCCTCCCCCGGAACGCCGCGCCTCCCCCGAAGTCGGTGCCGCACCCCGCCGATGGTAGTGACGGTGCTTCGCGGCGCGCGGATCGACACGCGTGGGCCACCTATACTCGTATGGCCCGCGATGGAGGAAGAACCACCCAGATGACAGCCGACGAACGCTTCGCGCGCCTCGCGACCGAGCCGATGGTCCCCGTCGGCCGCGGCGCCGGCGTCGCAGGGACCCTCCGATCGTTCCGAACCATCTTCGAGCATCGGGAGATGCTCGGCCTGCTCGTCCGCCGCGACCTCAAGGCCCGTTACAAGGACAGCGCCCTGGGCGTCGTGTGGGCGCTCGTGCGGCCGCTCACGCAGCTGCTGATCTACTACATCGTGATCGGCCGCTTCCTCGGCGCCGAGCGCGGCATCCCCGAGTTCGCGATCTACGTGTTCACGGGCCTCACGGCGTACGGCCTCTTCGCCGAGATCGTCAACGGCGGCACCTCCTCGATCGTGGGGAACTCGGGTCTGATCAAGAAGATCTACCTCCCGCGCGAGATCTTCCCGCTGGCGAGCGTCGGCTCCGCGCTGTTCAACTTCTCGCTCCAGCTCGTGATCCTGATCGCCGCGACGATCCTCCTCGGAAGCCCGCCGCTGACGGCCGACCTGGTGTACTTCATCCCGGCCGTCCTCGCGCTGGTGGTCTTCGGCACGGCCTTCGGCATCCTGCTGTCGGCGACGAACGTGTACCTCCGCGACCTGCAGTACCTGGTCGAGGTCGTGATGATGATCCTGCTGTGGGCGTCCCCCGTCGTGTACTCCTGGGGCATGGCGCGCGACGCGCTCGGCCCGGGGCTCGCGCTCGACGTCTACACGAACAACCCGATCACCCTGGCAGTGCTCGGCTTCCAGCGCGCCTTCTGGGTGGCCGGTGCGGAGACGGCGGCGTACCCGGCCGACCTGATGGCCCGTCTCTGGATCGCCGTCGCGGTGGGCATCGTCCTCCTCGCGATCTTCCAGCGCGTGTTCGCCCGACTCCAGGGCAACTTCGCCCAGGCCCTCTGATGCCCGCGCCGTGTCCCACATCCCCCCGAGGAGCCCGTCCATGAGCCCCGACCGGCCCGAGATCGTCGCCGCGGAGCACGTCAGCAAGCGCTTCGTCATCCGCAAGGACAATTCGCTGAAGGAGCGCCTCGTCACCCTCGGACGCGCCGGTCGCCGGCACCGCGAGGAGTTCTGGGCGCTGCGCGACGTCTCCATGCACCTCCAGGCGGGATCGACGATCGGCCTGATCGGTCACAACGGCTCGGGCAAGAGCACGCTGCTGAAGGTGCTCGGCGGCATCATCGACCCGACCGAGGGCTCGGTGGAGCGCCGCGGCCGGATCGCGGCGCTGCTCGAACTCGGCGCCGGCTTCCACCCCGACCTGACCGGCCGGGAGAACGTGTTCCTGAACGCGGCGATCCTGGGGCTCAGCCAGGCCGAGACCGAGGCCCGGTTCGACGAGATCCTCGCGTTCTCCGGCATCGGCGACTTCATCGACACCCAGGTGAAGTTCTACTCCTCCGGCATGTACGTCCGGCTGGCCTTCGCAGTCGCCGTGCACACCGATCCCGACCTGCTGCTCGTCGACGAGGTGCTGGCCGTGGGCGACGAGGCATTCCAGCGGAAGTGCCTCGACCGCATCCGCGAGTTCCAGCAGGAGGGTCGCACGATCATCCTGGTCACGCACAACCTCAACCAGGTCACCGACCTCTGCGACCGCGCGGTGCTCCTCCACCGCGGCGAGGTCGTGTACGACGGCGAGCCGGTCGAGGCGGTCGATCGCTTCCGCGACCTCCTCGAGGAGCGCCGCGTGGCCGAGGAGGAGCGCGCCGGGCACCGCCCGGGCGAACAGGGCACCATCCTCGAGACCGTCGCGCGGGCGGTGGGTCGCGAGGTCGGCGAGCCCGTCCAGCCGGGGGACGACCTCGAGATCAGCGTGACCCTCGAACATCCGACCGGCCTCTCCGACTGGATGTGCGCGATCCAGATCGCCACGCCCCTCGGGCCCGCGATCTACGGCACGACGACCGCGAAGCTCGGCGCCGACCTCGGGATCCTGGAGGAGCGTCGGACGGTGACGTTCGTCCTCCGCGACCTCCGCCTCGGCGGCGGGCAGTTCTTCATCCACGCATCGCTGATGACGGTGGCCGGCGTGCACCTCTTCGACGCGGCGCAGGCCACGTCGTTCACCGTGCCGCACGACCCGCACACCACCGGCGTCGTCTACTCCCGGCCCGAGCTGATCGAGCGCGATGCCGGCTGAACCGACGGATGCGACCGGGCCGGACGTCCTCGTCGTCACGGTGGCCTATCGCTCGTCGGACGCGATCGGGCCGTTCCTCGACTCCATCCCGGACGCGTCACCCGGGCTGCGGATCCGGACGATCGTCGTCGACAACGCCTCGGCGGACGCCGACGCGACGGCGGAGGCCGTCCGGTCGCGGGGAGTCGACTTCGTGGGCCTCGACCGCAACCTCGGGTACGGCGGAGGGATCGACGCCGGGATCGACGCCGCGCGGACGGACGCCGACTTCCTGCTCATCGTCAACCCGGATGTCGTGTTCGGCAAGCGCGCGATCACCACGCTGCTCGACGCGGCGACGACGACGCCGGGGGGCGGTTCCTTCGGCCCCCGCATCCTCACCCCCGCGGGCGAGGTCTATCCGTCGGCGCGCCGGTTCCCGCGCGTCGGGACCGGGGTCGGGCACGCGCTCTTCGGCCGCGTCGTCCCGGGCAACCCGTGGAGCCGCACGTACCGGGGAGAGTTCGACGACGCCGACCGGCAGCGTCCGACGGACTGGCTCAGCGGGGCGTGCCTGCTGGTGAGGATGAGCGCGTATCGCGGGGTCGGCGGCTTCGACCACGGGTACTTCATGTACTTCGAGGACGTCGACCTCGGCCGCCGGCTCGGTCAGGCGGGCTGGTCGAACGAGTACGTGCCGACCGCGACGGTCACGCACGTCGGTGCGAAGTCGACCTCGACCGCTCCCGCGAAGATGCTGCGCGCGCACCATCGGAGCGCCTATCGCTTCCTCTCCCGGCAGTACGACCGCTGGTACCACGCTCCGCTCCGGCTCGCGCTGCGCACCGGACTCGGCATCCGCGCGTGGTGGGCCACCCGGCGCAGCGCCAGCTGAGGACGTTCAGGGAATGCCCCGGGTGGGATCGCGTAGGATTTCGGGGGCGTTCTCGCCCTTCCCCCATCCCCGCCGAACGGCCTCCCTGGAGACGACGTGCTCAAGAAGCTCAAGCAGATCGCGAAGAACCTGCTCGCCATCACCTGGATCCGGCGCGTCTACGAGTTCGTGAACCGCCTGGTCCTCGAGACGTTCGGATCGAGCAGGATCCTCACCCACTTCTTCTACTTCGTGAGCTTCATCACGTTCAACCGCGAGCAGTCCGCCGTGCTCCGCGGCCGGCGGAACTACTACCGCAACAAGAACCAGCCGCGGGTGACCCACGTCGAACTCCGCCGCAACGTGCACCGTCTGGAGAAGGGCCTGATCATGCGGCCCCGCCGCGACGTGTTCGCCCGCGACTACATCACCGAGACGATCGAGTTCTACGAGGTCGCCGCCCGCGACTACGGCACCGACCGCTCGCGCATCGAGGCGCCCGAGATGGAGTGGGCCCACGACGTCCTGACTGAGTACTTCCGGGTCGCGGTCGGCGCCGATGCGACCGTCGACGCGGCACGCGCCCGCTTCGAGTCGGTGCGCTACGACGGCGGGTTCACGAACAAGGTGCCCTACCCCAAGCGCTCGATCTCGGAGGTCAGCTACGACCAGCTGCACGACCTGGCGATGCAGCGCCGCAGCGTCCGCTGGTTCGACCAGCGGCCGGTCGACCGCGAGCTGATCGACAAGGCGCTCGTCGTCGGGCGTCAGGCACCGACGGCCTGCAACCGCCTCCCCTACGAGTTCCTCGTCTTCGACGACCCGGAGCAGGTCCGGACCGTCGCCGACATCCCGTTCGGCGCGGCCGGCTACGCGCACAACATCCCGGCGATCGCCGTCGTGGTGGGCAAGCTCGACAGCTACTTCAGCCCGCGCGACCGGCACGCCGTCTACGTCGACTCGTCCCTGGCCGCGATGTCGTTCATGTTCGCGCTCGAGACGCTCGGCCTGAGCTCGAGCGTCATCAACTGGCCCGACTTCGAGCCCCTCGAGCGGAAGATGCAGAAGACGCTCGGCCTCGAGCTGACCGACCGCGTCGTGATGCTGATCGCGATCGGCCACGCGCACCCGGAGGGACTCGTCCCGTTCTCGCAGAAGAAGCAGCTCGAGACGTTCCGGCGCTTCAACGCGCTGCCGTGAGCGACGCGAGCGCAGCGCGTCGCCGACGGCGGCGCACGATCCTCAGGTGGACGCTGACGACGGTCGTCGTCGGCGTGGTCGGGTACTTCTTCGCGACGACCCTCGCCGCCAACTGGACCGAGGTCGTCGAGCAGGGCCTGGAGTTCAGTTGGCTCTGGGTCGCCGCGACGGCGCTCTTCGCCCTCGCCGTGCCGTTCACCGGCCTGCTGTGGGCCCGCATCCTGCGGTGGCTCGAACCGACGGCGCGCGTGAGCGCGCGCGAGGCGACGGCCGTGCAGGCCGCGTCCTGGCTGCTGAAGTACGTCCCGGGGCAGGTCGGCTCGGTCGTCAACAAGGTGCTCTGGGGCGGGAGGAAGTCGATCAGCCGGATGCTGATCGTCATCTCCTTCGTGTACGAGAACGTCTTCCTCCAGCTCGCCTCCATCGCACCGAGCGCGATCATCCTCCTCGTGAGCCTCGGACCGGAGATCTTCGGACGCAACTTCACCCTCCTGCTGCTGCCCGTGCTCATCCTGGTGCCGCTGGCGCTGGTCGCGTGGAAGCCGCTGTTCCATCGCGCGGTCAACTTCGCCGCGCGTCGCGCGCTCAAGCAGGAGGTGCCGGAGCGCTACTTCCTCTCCACGCCCCGCGCCCTCGTCTCCGCGTTCGAGTTCATCGGACCGCGCGTGCTGAACGGCATCGGGTTCGTCCTCATCGCGGCGAGCGTGGCCGAGATCACCCCGGCGGAGTGGCTGCCGTTCGCCGCCGCGTACGTGCTCGCCGGCGCCATCGGCATCCTCGCGGTCTTCGTCCCCAGCGGCATCGGCGTGCGCGAGGCGGTCATCGTCCTGATCCTCGGCCAGTACATCCCGACGACCGAGGCGATCGTGATCGCCCTGCTCGCGCGGCTCCTGAGTACGCTGGCCGACGCACTCATCGCCCTCTACTACGCGGCGGTCCGCCGCACGATCCCCAAGGAGATCCGTCCGTGACCCCCCACATCACCATCATCGGCTCGGCGCTGTCCGGCAACAAGGGCGCCGCCGCGATGCTCGAGAGCGCCGTCCACACCCTCGGCGAGCGCCTGGACGACGTGTCGTTCACGCTGCTCAGCATGTACCCCGACGAGGACCGCGCGCAGAACCCCTACCCGAACGTCGACATCGTCCCCGCCGCGCCCCGCCAGCTGGGCGTCACGATCAACCTGCTGGCGCTGGCGTACCGCCTCCTCCCGCCGCTGCGATCGACCATCCGCTCGCGTTCGCGCGCCATCGGGGCGCTGACCCGCTCGCAGGTCCTGCTCGACCAGGGCGGTATCACGTTCACCGACGGCCGCGAGAAGTTCCTGCTCTACAACGTGGCGTCGATCCTGCCGGCCCTGAACGTCAAGACCCCGGTCTTCAAGTGCGCCCAAGCGGTCGGACCGTTCCGGAATCCGATCAACCGCGTGGCCTCGAAGACCTTCCTCCCCCGCATGCGCACGATCGTGACCCGTGGGCGCATCACGCACGAGTACGCGGAGGGCCTCGGCCTCGACAACCTCGTCGCCGGCGCCGACTACGCGTTCTCGCTCCCGCTCGACGGCACGGAGCGAGCGGCGGTCGAGAAGCACTTCGACCTCGGCTTCTTCGACGGCGCCGACGTCGTCGGCGTGTCGCCGAGCGTGGTGCTGCAGAAGAAGGCCGAGTCCCGCGGCCTCGACTACGTCGGCGAGATGGCCGACTTCATCGCCCACCTCACCGCGTCCGGGAAGCGCGTCCTCCTCGTCCCGCACAGCGTCCGCACGGGTACCGAGAAGACGCACAACAACGACCTCCCGCTCTGCCGCGAGATCCACGCCCGCCTGGACGACACGCGCGACGTGCTGTTCCTCGACCGCGAACTGACCTCGCAGCAGCTCCGGTACCTGATCGGCGAGTGCGACCTCTTCGTCGCCAGCCGCTTCCACGCCATGGTCTCCTCGCTCGCGATGGCCGTGCCGACCCTCGTGATCGGCTGGAGCCACAAGTACCGCGAGGTCCTGGAGATGTTCGAGCTCGAGGACTGGGCGTTCGGCCACGACAAGCTTGAGCAGGGCTACCTCCGTGCCCGCTTCGCCGAACTGGACGCCTCGCGCGCGGCCGTCCAGGCCAAGCTTGACGAGCACCTGCCCGAGGTCCGCGCGCGCTCGCTGCACCAGGCCGACCTGATCGCCGACGTCGTGCGATCGGCCGCCTGAGGCCCCACGACCTAGAATGCACACAGCCTCGCATGAGGCGCGAAGGAGAGAAATGAAGGTCTTCATCCAGGTGCCGTGCCTGAACGAGGAGGAGACGCTGCCCCTCGTCCTCGAGAGCATGCCCAAGGAGATCCCGGGTGTCGACGAGATCGAGATCCTCATCATCGACGACGGATCCTCCGACCGCACCGTCGAGGTTGCGAAGTCGTACGGCGTGAAGCACTTCGTGCACCACAACCGCAACATGGGACTGGCCCGTTCGTTCCGCGACGGCGTCGACTACGCGCTCATGCACGGTGCCGACATCATCGTCAACACCGACGGGGACAACCAGTACCCGCAGGACCGCATCCCCGACCTGGTCGCCCCGATCATCGCGGGTGAGGCCGACATCGTGATCGGCGACCGCCAGACCCACAGCATCGCGCACTTCTCGTGGTTCAAGAAGCGCCTGCAGGCGCTGGGGAGCTGGGTCGTCAACCAGGCGGCCGGGACCGAGCTGCCCGATGCGGCGAGCGGCTTCCGCGCGTACTCGAAGGCATCGCTCCTGCGGCTGAACATCGTGACGCAGTTCAGCTACTGCATGGAGACGATCATCCAGGCCGGCAACAAGCGCCTGAAGATCGCCAGCGTCGAGGTCGACACGAACCCGAAGACGCGCGAGTCGCGGCTGTTCTCGTCGATGGGCCAGCACGTCGTGAAGTCGGCGCAGGCGATCCTGCGCAGCTACCTGATGTTCAAGCCCTTCGTCTTCTTCGCGTGGATCGCCGCGGTCATGTTCGTGGGCGCGATGATCCCGTTCGTGCGCTACCTCGTGCTCATCACGGCGTTCCGCGAGGACGCGGGCCAGCACATCCAGTCCCTGCTGGTCGGCGTCGCGCTCCTGGTCGGAGCCCTCCTCGCCTTCGCGCTCGGCGTGCTGTCCGACCTGCTGAGGACGAACCGCGTCCTGCTCGAGGAGAACCTCGAGCACGCGAAAGCGCTGCGGTACGGGGAACCGGCGCGACCGCTCGTCGGAGAGGCGCCGCAGTTCGCCCCGTCGCCGATCCCCGTCTCGGACGGCACGCCGCAGCACGCCACCGTCTGACACGATGGGCGTCGAGGTCGCGTCGGCCGGTGGGCGGAAGCCCGGCGCCGACGCGGCGTACGCGCCCGCCCCGGCGGGGCGCCGGATCGCGATAGTCGGCGTCGCACTGGTCGCGCTCGGCTTCCTCCTCGCCGCTGCCTTCGCCGCCGGCACGCTGCCGTGGCGCGGGACGGCGGATGCGTACGAGCACCTCGACTACGTCTACCAGGTCCACCTCGGGAACCTGCCCGAGCCCACCGGCCACGCGCTGGAACCGGCTCGATGGAACATCGGCGATACGCGCATCGAGGAGGGCCGGCAGTACGCCTCGGCGCATCCACCGCTCTACTACTGGCTCGCCGCAGCGCTGGTCGGTCCGCTGCTCGATGACGGGCGCCTGGTCGCCGCCGTCGCGGCGATCCGCGGCCTGAACGTGGCCCTCGGACTCGCCGGCCTGATCGCCATGGCGTGGGGCGGGTGGGTCGTCGGGCGCCGGTGGCGCGCTCCCCTCGCGATCGCCGTGCCGATGGCCGGCGCCTTCAGCTACGCCTACCTTCGGTTCTCGGCCGAGGTGTACAACGACATGCTGCTCACCGCCGTGTCCATCACGACAGTGGTCCTCGCGATCCGGATCCTGCAGGCGGGACCCCGACCACGCCTGATGGTCGCGCTGTCGGCGCTGTGCGTCGTCGGCATGGGGACGAAGGCGACGTTCGTGCTCGTACTCGCGCTCGCGGTCGTCGCCGTCTTCGTGGGCGCCATGCTCCGTGGTCGCGGCCGACCCGCAGTGCGGGTGCTCCGCGCGACCGGACTCTCCGCCGTTCCCGTGGTGGCGGCCGCCGCCGCGTTCGGTTGGTTTTACGCGCGCAACGTGGCCCTCAGTGGCTCGTGGTACCGCTCCACGCCGGTGGCCCAGGTCGGCGACCGCGAGTACCGGGGGCTGTTCGAGAACCTCGCCGACCCGCGGTTCTACGGGATCGTCCCCGAGGGGCTGTTCGGCAAGTGGGCCAGGACGGTCTCCGAGGCCGCGCCGGCCGGCTCGGCGATCCTCTTCATCGCCGGCGCGACGACAACCATCGTCGTCGTCGTGGTCCTCCTCGCACGTCGTGGCCGGCGGCTCGATCACGTGACCGGATGGACGATCGCGATCCTCGCGGCGCACCTCGTCGGCCAGTACGCCCTCCAGTTGAGCCACTCGACGGGGTACGGGCAGTACAACGTGCGGTACTTCCTTCCGGCGACGCTGTCGTTCGCGGTGCTGATGGCCTTCGGCGTCACGGTGCTCCGCCCGACGCGAGCCATCGCCGCGCCGGCCGCCGCGGTGGTCATGATGGTCATGAGCGTCGTGTCGATGGCCGCCCTCGAGCTCGGCCCCGACGCCGTAGGCGCCGACCCGGTCGGGGCGATCCTCTCGATGGGAGCCGCCGGGCTCCCCCGTGAGCCGCTGGCACTGCTGCTTCCCGGCGCGATCGTCGCGCTCGTTGCAGCGGGGGGTGCGCTCGCGGCGACACTGCCGATCGCTCCGGGCCTGCGCGCCACGCCGCGCCGAGCCGAGCCGGCGACGATCGGCACGTCCCGCGCACGGTGACCCGCCGCTTCCGGTCGACGGAGCCGGTTCAGGCCCCGATGACGAACGCCGCCACGAGTGCACGCAGGGGCGCGACCACGGGCGTGAAGAAGGTGTCGGCGATCCAGGTCTGGTCGGAGCCGATGAGGTACCCGATCGCGCCCGCACCCTGCAGCGCGCCGGCCACGGCGAGCAGCACGAACATCAGCTTCCACGCCCACGGGGATCGCTGCATCGCGTCGAGTGCGCGACCGAGCGCCACGACCGCCGCACCGATCACGAACGGAAGGAACAGGAGGAGGTACCGGGACTGGATGGCCAGCGCGACGCCGTACTCGAGCGCGAGCCGGTAGTTGGTCGCGAAGAGCAGCCCGATGTAGGCGGCCGCCATGACGAGCACGATGCGGGCGCCGGCGTTGCGCGCGACCTTCGTGATCATCAGGAGGCCGAGGAAGGTGGCGATCGCGACGATCGACGGGAGCAGGGACTGGGCGAGGAGGGTGCCCGACGACGTGCGCACTCCCTGGGCGGTCTCGCCGCCGACGACGAGTGCGGTGAGCACCGACTGGGGCAGCCAGGTCCCCGACAGGTACACCAGCACCCCGCCCAGCGACGGAGCCGCGTCCGGCGCCGCCGCGGCGAGCGCCTCGTTCCGCCGCCAGACGCCGTAGGTTCGGCAGAGCTCCTCGGTCTGCACCCGCGCGCAGTCCGGGTCCGGCGTGCCGTAGAAGAGGATGTTGCCGAACATCCGCTCGACGAAGAGCACGACGAGCACGACCAGGAGCGAGCCGACGATCCACGTCCACGGGCTGCGCAGCGCCGGCAGCACACTGGCGGACCAGCGCGCGCGAACGCCCTCGACCCGTCCGAGGTGGATCTCCCGGATGAGGATGAGCAGGACGGCGGCCGCGAAGACCGGGAGGAAGGAGACCTTGGCGAGCGAGGCCGCGCATCCCACGACGACGAGGGCGGCGAGAGCCCGCACGTTCGGCTCGGCGGCGGTGTAGGCCCGGATCGCGGCGACGATGAACATCGACCCGAGCAGCAGGACGAGATTGTCGTAGTTCACGGTCGCGGCGACGAACACGACGACCGGCGGCAGCACGAAGAGGGCGAGGGCGGAGTGCGCGAGGACCGGTCGGACGCCGATCATCGTCAGCGCGCGCCGGAAGAACGGCAGGGCGCCCGCCGCCATGACGACGCAGATCACGCGCAGCAGCACGACCTGGCCGTGCAGGTCCAGGCCGATCGCCTGGCCGAGCCGGAGCGGGAAGCTCATGAGGTAGTGGAACAGGTACGACGACGATCGCTCGACGTCACCGAGACCGGTGACGCTGCTCCCGTCCGCGATGAGCGGCGACCACTGGCCGGTGTACAGCTCCGCGATGCGGAAGTGGAAGAACTCGTCGTACAGGAGGAAGTGACGCGCGGCGAACGCGACGATGAGTGCGTTGGCGACGAAGATCGCGACCAGGGCGCGGAAGAACCACTCGGAGGCGATGGCGGTCCGCGTCGCCGAGGCGGCGCGGATCGCACCCGTCCTGATGGGGCCCGGGCGCACGGGCCATGCGGTTTCGGTGGTCATGGGGTCGACTCGTGCGGCGGCGTCAGTCGTCGCGGCCGAGCAGGTGCACGAGGTACTGGCCGTACCCGCTCTTCACGAGCGGTGCGGCGAGCTCGCCCAGCCGGTCGTCGTCGATCCAGCCCGCACGCCACGCGACCTCCTCGATGCAGCCGATCTTGAACCCCTGGCGGTCCTCGATCACGCGCACGTACTCGGAGGCCTGCATCATCGACTCGAAGGTCCCGGTGTCGAGCCACGCCGTGCCGCGGTCGAGCACCTCGACCTGCAGCTTGCCGGCCTCGAGGTAGCGCTCGTTCACCGTCGAGATCTCGAGCTCGCCGCGCGCGCTCGGCTCGATGGTCTTCGCGATCTCGATCACGTCGTTGTCGTAGAAGTACAGGCCCGGCACCGCATAGCTGCTCTTCGGCTTCGCGGGCTTCTCCTCGATCGAGAGCGCGCGGAGGTCCTCGTCGAACTCGACCACGCCATACGCCGTGGGGTCGCTCACCTGGTAGGCGAAGATGACGGCGCCGTCGATGTCGGTGTTCTTCTGCAGCGACGTTCCGAGGCCGGTGCCGTGGAAGATGTTGTCGCCCAGCACGAGGGCCACCGACTCGTCGCCGATGAACTCCTCGCCGATGATGAACGCCTGCGCGAGGCCGTCCGGCGAGGGCTGCACCGCGTACTCGAGGCGGATCCCGAGCTGCGAGCCGTCGCCGAGCAGCGCCCGGAACTGGTCGTTGTACTCGGGCGTGGTGATGATCAGGATCTCGTCGATCCCGGCGAGCATGAGCGTCGACAGCGGGTAGTAGATCATCGGCTTGTCGTAGATCGGCATCAGCTGCTTCGAGATGCCCTTGGTGATCGGCCAGAGCCGGGTGCCGGATCCACCGGCGAGGATGATGCCGCGCATGGGTCAGTTCCCCTCGGAGTTCAGCGAGTCGTAGAAGGCCCGGGCGGCCTCCCAGGTGGGCAGCAGTCCGGATGCCGCGGCCTCGGCGAGGCTCGGCGCGTCGGTGTCCTTCGGCGAGAGCAGCAGGTCGTCCGCGCCCAGCGTGAAGTCCAGGCCGATCTCGGGATCGAGCGGGTTCACGCCGTGCTCGCGCGGGGCGTTGAACGGCGCCGACACCAGGTAGCTCACGGTCGCGTCGTCGCTCAGTGCGACGAAGCAGTGCCCGAGCCCCTCGGCGATGTAGATCGCCCGGCGCTCCTGCTCGTCGAGCAGCACCGAGTCCCACTGGCCGAACGTGGGCGAGCCCACCCGGATGTCGACGACGAAGTCGAGGACCGCACCACGCGTGGCGGTGACGTACTTCGCCTGGCTCGGCGGGATGTCGGCGAAGTGGATGCCGCGGACCACGCCGCGCTTCGAGACCGACGTGTTCGCCTGCGCGAGCGAGAGCGGGTGCCCGATCGCCTCCTCGAGGCGGTCGAAGCGGTACCACTCCAGGAAGACGCCGCGGTCGTCGCCGAACTGCTTCGGGGTGATCTCGTAGCTGTCGGGGATCTTCAGTTCGCGGATCTGCACCGGAAGATCCTACCAACGCCGCGAGGTCGGCGCTCAGCGCGACAGCGCGTCCTCGATCCGGTCCGCGAGGACGGGCGCCAGGGTCCGGGCCCAGGTCGCCGTGACGTGGGTCGCATCGCGGTACACCACGGCGTGCCCGATCACCGGGCTGCACGCGGCAGCGGCGCAGTAGAGGTCGCTCAGGTCGACGACCCGCACGCCCGGCACGCGCTCCGCGGCCTCCCGTTGTCCGTCGAACCATCGGAACGCCCGATCCCTCGGAACGGCGCACTCGGTCCCGGCATCCGCTCCCTCGCGGGCGACGCAGGCTGCGGTGTCCTGCTCCATGGCCGGGTTGTCCACGATGGCGATGATCGGGACGCCGGGCGGGCCCTGGTCGCGCCACGCCTCGACCTGGCCCTCGACGGTCGCACGCTCCACCGACTCGCCCGGCTCGGGGATCGGGTGCCCGTGGGCGCCGGAGTGCGTGACGAGCACGGCGTCGAGCCCGTCGATCCCGTGCATGCGCTCGAGCGCGCTCGACCTCCACTGCAGGCAGCCCGCCTCCGCGGCGTCGGACGGCTGCTCCTGCGGTCTCGTCGTCCAGTAGCAGCCGCCGATTCCCGCGAAGTCGATGCGCCAGTTGCGCTCCTCGGCCAACCGCTCGTACGCGGGGACGAGCGCGTAGTTGTGCGAATCCCCCATCGCGAAGAACCGCGCGTCGTATCCGTCCTCGGGTCCGATCACGCACACCTTGGCGTCGCCACGGCCGTCCCGCCCCCAGCAGTCGGGACGGGCGGGCCCGTCGTCGCCCGCGATGGCCGGGTGGGGAGCGAGCACGCCGTCGAGGTCGGCGTCGGTGCATCCGGCGGAGGCCACCGCCCCCGCACCGAAGCACGCCGGCGGTTCCTCGACGATGCGCGCGAGCACGTCGGCGCGCGCGGCCTGCCGCGTCGAGAGGTCGTGCATCGTCAGCAGGCAGGTCGACGCGATGAGCGCCATCCCGGTCACCGAGGCGATCGCGACCCGGCGCGACGCGTTCGTCGGACCGAGGACCCGATTCGGCTTGCGGACGGGATCCTCGACGAACCGCGTCGAGGCGGTGGCGAGCACGAGCGTCGCACCGAGCACGGCCAGCTTGGCGACGGTGTCGAGCGGGCGTCCGGTCGCGTATGGGACGAGGACGATGAGCGGCCAGTGCCAGAGGTAGATCGCGTACGAGGTCGACCCGATCCAGCCCACCGGGGCCCACGTGCCCACCCGGCCGAGCGCTCCCGAGGCGGCGGCGATCACGGCAGCGGTGCCGACGGCCGGGACGGCGGCGAGCCATCCGGGGAACGGCGTCGTCTCGTCGAAGAACCAGGCGGTCGACACGATCATGACGAGTCCGGCGCCGGCGATGGCGTTCGCGGTCCACCCGCGCCCGAGCGCGGGGAGGAAGGCGATCACGCCGCCGAGCGCGAACTCCCACGCCCGCGTCGCGGTCGAGAAGTAGCCCAGGGGCTGGGACACCGAGGTCAGCCAGATCGAGACGGCGAAGGACAGCACGGCGACGCCGGCCAGCGCGAGCAGGAGCGCCCGTCGGATGTCGAGGCCCCGCCGCCGGGCGATCGCGAGCGCGGCGACGAGCAGCAGCGGTACCGCGATGTAGAACTGCTCCTCGACCGAGAGCGACCAGAAGTGCTGCACCGGCGAGGGCGCGTTCTCGGCCGCGAGGTAGTCGACGGCGTCGAAGGACAGCGACCAGTTCTCGACGTAGAACGTCGCTGCGACGACCTCGCGGAGGAACTGCGCCCAGCGGCTCTCCGGCACCACGGCGACGACCGCGAGCGCGGTGACCAGCAGCACGAGCAGGGAGGCGGGGAGCAGGCGCCGGGCGCGACGCGCCCAGAAGGCGCCGAGCGCGATACGGCCCCGGTCCGTCGCCTCGCGCAGCAGGTGGGAGGTGATCAGGTAGCCGCTGATGACGAAGAACACGTCCACGCCGACGTATCCGCCGGACAGGCGGCTCGGCCAGAGGTGGAAGAGCACGACGGCCGCGACCGCGAGCGCGCGGAGCGCCTGGATGTCGGCACGGAACGCGGTGCTCGAACCGGCACGGGTCGCGGGAGCGTCGACGGCGCGGGTAGGGTCAGCCAGGGATGCCACCGGGCGATGCTACCCCGGCGGCGCGCCGCGGCCCGCGTCGGCTCCACACGCAGATCCACCCGTTCGACGGCACCTCGGTAGGATGTCGGGGTGTCAAGACTCCTCGTGACCGGCGGTGCCGGCTTCATCGGCTCGAACTTCGTCCACTACGTGCTCGCGAACACCGACCACTCGGTGACCGTGCTCGACAAGCTCACCTACGCCGGCAACCGCGCCTCCCTCGACGGCCTGCCCGAGGACCGGTTCCGGTTCGTCGAGGGCGACATCCAGGACGCCGCGCTCGTCGACGAGCTCTTCGCCGAGCACGACGCGGTGGTGCACTACGCCGCCGAGAGCCACAACGACAACTCGCTGGCGAACCCGCGGCCCTTCCTCGACACGAACATCATCGGCACCTACACGCTTCTCGAGGCGGCTCGCACGCACGACATCCGCTTCCACCACATCTCGACCGACGAGGTCTACGGCGACCTCGAGCTCGACGACCCGGCGAAGTTCACCGAGCAGACCCCGTACAACCCGTCGAGCCCCTACTCCTCCACGAAGGCGGGCAGCGACCTGCTCGTGCGCGCCTGGGTGCGCTCCTTCGGGGTCAAGGCGACGATCTCGAACTGCTCGAACAACTACGGCCCGTACCAGCACGTCGAGAAGTTCATCCCCCGTCAGATCACCAACGTGCTGCGCGGCGAGCGCCCGAAGCTGTACGGCGCGGGCGAGAACGTCCGCGACTGGATCCACGCGAACGACCACTCCTCCGCCGTCCTCACCATCCTGGAGAAGGGCGAGCTCGGCGAGACCTACCTGATCGGCGCCGACGGCGAGCGGAACAACAAGGACGTGGTCGAGCTCATCCTCACGCTGCTCGGACAGCCGGCCGACGCGTACGACCACGTGATCGACCGTCCGGGCCACGACCTCCGCTACGCGATCGACTCGACGCGCCTGCGCACCGAGCTGGGCTGGGAACCGCAGTTCTCGGACTTCGAGTCGGGCCTGGCCGACACCATCGCCTGGTACCGCGACCACGAGGCCTGGTGGGCTCCGCAGAAGGACGAGACCGAGGCGAAGTACAAGGCGCAGGGGCAGTAGTCGTGCGCGTGCTCCTGACCGGTGCGAACGGCATGCTCGGTCGCGACCTCCGGGCCGCCCTCGCGGGGCGGGACGTCACCGCGCTCGCCCGCGCCGACCTCGACGTCACGGATGCCGTGGCGGTCGAGTCCGCCGTCGCCGGGCACGACGTCGTGCTGAACTGCGCGGCGTACACGAGGGTCGACGACGCCGAGACGAACGAGTCGCTCGCCTACTCGGTGAACGCCACCGGCGTCGAGCTGCTCGCGCGCGCCTGCGCGGCGCACGGCGCACGCCTGGTCACCGTCTCCACCGACTACGTGTTCGACGGTGCGGCCTCGAGCCCCTACGCCGAGGACCGTCCGCGTGATCCGCTGAACGCCTACGGCCGGACCAAGGCGGCGGGCGAGGAACTCGCGATCGCGGCGCACCCCGACGGCACCTACGTGGTGCGGACCGCGTGGCTGTACGGCGCCCACGGCCCGAACTTCGCGCAGACGATGCTGAACCTGGCGAAGTCGAAGGACACGTGGTCGGTCGTCGACGACCAGCTCGGCCAGCCCACGTGGACCGCCGACCTCGCGACGCAGATCGTGCGCCTCGTCGACTCGGCGGCACCCGCCGGGATCTACCACGGGACGAACGCCGGCCAGGCCACCTGGTTCGAGTTCGCGCGCGCCGTGCTGGAGGAGGCGGGGCTCGACCCCGAGCGCATCACCCCGACCGACAGCTCGTCGTTCGTGCGCCCCGCGCCGCGGCCGTCGTACTCCGTGCTCGGCCACGATGCATGGCGGACCGCCGGCATCCCCGAGATGCGGCAGTGGCGCGAGGCCCTGGCCGCAGCGGTCGCCGCGGGCGCGCTCGTCCCCTGACCCGGGCGCGGTGCCGGGCGCGCCCGCACCGGCCGTCGCCCACCGGGCCCGCGTGGCGCGGACGGGTCAGAGCATCCGCGAGTAGAGCTCGACCTGCATCCGTCGCGCCCATCGCGCCTGCAGCGTGGAGATGTCCGTGTCCAGGATCTTCGGATCGCGCGTCTTGGACTCGAAGTGGTAGAGCCTCGCCCACGGCGTGAACACCGCTGAGCGCCCGGTCGCGCGCACCTTCATGTTCAGGTCCACGTCGTTGTAGTTCCCGGGGAACGCGAGGCTGAACCCGCCGACCTCGAGGAAGAGGTCGCGCCGCATCAGCGCGCACGCGGCGGTCACGCCGGAGACCTCGTGGTCGACGCTGAGGGACCTGATCGAGTCGTCCCGTCCGCCCTCCCAGCCGAAGGCGGCATGCCCGGCGACGCCGCCGGTGTAGACCTGCCCGGAGTGCTGGAGCGTGCTGTCCTCGAAGTACAGCTGCGCTCCGACGATGCCCACCTCCGGCTGCTGCGCCGGACCGAGCAGGGCCTCGATCCAGTCGGGAGTGACGATCTCGACGTCGTCGTTCAGCAGGAGGAGGTACTCGCCGCGTGCCGCCGCGGCGCCGCGATTCATCTTGCCGCTGAAGTTGAAGGGCGCGTCCCAGAGCACGAGACGGAGCCGATCGCCGCAGATGCGCTCGAGCTCCTCGATGACCGGGGCCGGGGTCTCCCGGTCGGCCACGACGACGACCTCGACGTTGCGGTAGGTCGAACCCTCGATGACGCCGCGGACCGCCTCGACGACCAGCACTCGGTCGACGCCGCCGATGTCGGCACTGCTCCCGCGGGTCGGGATCACCACGGACACCAGCGGCGACTCCGCGACGTCGAACCGGACGCGGCGCAGGAACGGCTCGACGTCCTCCACCTCGGCCGCGACCCCGCGCTCCTCGAGGTCGTGCTCCACGACCCGGCGCTGCGCATCGGAGGTTCCGGCGTAGTCGTCGTGGATCACGTCCTCGGTGGCGAGGACCTCCGGCACCAACGCGAGCCGGGCTCCGGCGCGCCGCAGCCGCAGGGCGACGTCGAGCACCTGGGCGCGCCGGGCGTCGGGGCGGAAGCCGCCGAGCCGGCGGAGCACCTCCGTCCTGACCGCGACGACCGGGCCCAGGAAGTCGTTCCCGAGGAGGCGGATCGGCGAATCGACCGGACGGAGCAGCGGCTCGCCGGCCTCGGTGACGGAATCGCCGTAGACGGCGTCCACGTGCGGGAAGCGGTCGAGGAATCCGTCGATGCGCGCGAACGCCTCGGGCACGACTCGGCCGGCCCGGACGAAGACGAGCACGCCGGCATCCGTCGCCGCGAGTCGTCCGTCGAGCGACGCGGGATCGCCGTCGAGCAGCGCGGCACCGGTCTCGGACGCGGCCGCTCGCGCGTCGTCGAGGGCGACCTCCGCCGACGCCTGGACGACGAGCCGCACGTGGCTCGCCGGCACACCGGTCGCGAGGACGGCGTCGACCGCGCGTCGCGCCTCGCCGGGTGCGAGGCCCGCGGCGTCGATCCAGGCCTCGTGGCGCGACCCGGCGCCTGCGTCGTCGACGCCGCTCATCCGAGGATCCGCCGCTTGATCACCCGGGCGGCGCGGATCGGCAGCGTGACGACGCGCCCCGCGCGCCAGGTCAGCGACGTGCGCATCGCAGCCAGGTTGCGTTCGACCGCGACCGTCTCGGACGGGCTGAGCAGGTTCGTCGCCTGCAGCTCGCTGACCTGCTGCTCCAGGCCGATGACGCGGTCGAGCAGCTCGAGGTGCTGCTCGATCGCCCGCTCGTCGGGGGTGAGTCCGATATCGGACCTCCCCTCGGACCAACTCACTCCGGGGACCTCGCTCACGCTCGCTGACTTCCTTCCGACGGCGGGACGTAAGCTAGCCTAATGCCCCGTTCGCGACCGCCCCGATCACCCCTGGCGACGGTCACCGCACCGCACGAGCCGACCGCCGAGCCCAGGGTCGTCGCGGTCGTGCCGACCTTCCACCCCGACGACGAGGTCGTCGCGAACATGCGTTCGCTCGCCTCGCAGGTGGATGAGCTGATCATCGTCGACGACGGAACCGGGCCCGCGGCCGACCGCGTGCTCTCGCGCCTCGAGGCGGAGATCCCCGGCACCCGGATCCTCCGCCTGGAGCGGAACGCCGGCATCGCACGAGCCCTGAACGAAGGCGTGCGAGCCGCGCTCGCGGACCGCGCGGACTTCGTCGTGAACACCGACCAGGACACCGACCTCCCCGACGGGTACGTGCGCGCCTGCCTCGACACGTTCGCCCGCTCCAACCGGGTCACGCGCGTCGGCATCGTGTGCACCGATCGCGTGAACGGGCAGCCCTCGATCCCCACCTGGTACTCGCCCGAGGGACTCGGCCTGGTCCCCGAGGCCATCCAGTCCGGTTTCGTCATCTCGCGCGAGTGCCTCGAGACCGCGGGGCTCTTCGACGAGCGCCTGGTCATCGACTGCGTCGACACCGAGTACTGCCTGCGCGTCCGCGACCACGGGTTCCGGATCGCGATCGCCGAGGACACCGACATCGCGCACGAGCTCGGCGAGATGGTGCCGTTCCGCCCGTTCGGGATGAGCCTCTCCCATCGAGACGGCGGGCACCTGTACCAGTACCACTCGCCGTTCCGGCAGTACTACATCATCCGCAACAACATCGACCTCGTGTTCCGGAACGCCCGCCGGCGGCGTCGGTGGACGCTCGCGGTGATCAAGCGCCAGATCGGCCCGACGTTCGACGCGATCGTGAGCGGGCCCAAGCGCACGAAGCACCTCGTCGCGACGGTGGTCGGCGGCGTCCACGGCCTCGCGCGGGTGCGCGGGCCGATCCCGCCCGCCCTGCTCCGGTACCTGCGCGGCTGACCGCACGACCACACGGATCCGGGCGGCGGGCACCGGGCCTGTGCATGGTCCCGGCCGCCCGGCGGCGCCCCGGCGCTAGTCTGAGCCCACCGCCAATGCACCCCGAAGGAGAACGCGACGTGACGACGACGCTGCGCCTGATCGTCGACCAGATCGTGGCGCCGGTGCCCGGAGCCCTCGGCCGATACACGCACGACCTGGGGCGCGCGCTCATCGCCGCCACGCCCCCGGGCTGCGAGGTCGAGGGCATCGTGTCGTCCTCGCTCCCCCGCGACTACGACCGCATCGAGGAGGCCCTGCCGGGCCTCGCGGGGCTGTACAAGTCCTCGCTCGCGCGACGCGAGCTCGCCGCAGCGTGGCAGTTCAACCTCACGACCTCGCCGGGCGGTGGCATGATCCACTCCCCCGGGCTGTTCGCGCCGCTGCGCAAGCACGACCGCGACGCCGGCGACCAGACGGTCGTGACGCTGCACGACGTGGTCGCGTGGACCCACCCCGAGGCGATGAGCTCGACGTCGGTCGCATGGCAGAAGGGCATGCTCAAGCGCGCCCGCCGGTACGCCGACGCGATCGTGGTGCCCACGCACTCACTCGCCGAGCGGCTCGCGATGGTGGCGGACTTCGGCGACCGCGTCAGGGTGATCGGCACCGCTCCGCGCACCGGCCTCGTCGTCGGGCCGGACGCCGAGGCGCGCGCGGCGCGCCTGGGCCTGCCCCGCGAGTACCTGGTCGTCCCGGGCACGCTCGAGCCACGCAAGGGCCTGGTGGACGTGCTCGCCGCCCTCGGCCGGCGCGGAGTCCCCGAGATCGAGGTCGTGGTGCTCGGTCCCGAGAGCTGGGGCGACCAGCACCTGGCCGAGGTGGCCGAGGAGAACGGCGTGGACGCACGGCGCATCCACCGCCACGACGACCTCGACCCCGAGGACCTCGCGGTCGTGATCGCGGGGAGCACCGCGTACGTGGCGCCCGCGAGGGACGACGACTCCGCGACCGAGCTGATCGAGGCCTTCTCGCTCGGCGCCGCCGTGATCCACTCGGACACGCCCGCCTACCTCGAGATCTCGGCCGGTGCCGGTCTCACCGTCCCCGTCGGCGTGGGCGACGGGTTCGCCGATCGCCTCGCGGCGGCGATCACGCGCGTGGTCGAGGATCGGGAGGCGGCCTACCGGCTCGCGGTCGCCGGGCACGACCGTTCCCGCGCCTACGCCTGGCAGGATGCCGCGGAGCGCGTCTGGCACCTGCACGCCGACCTCTGAGCCGCCTCGGCGCTCCGGCCGCTCAGCCTTCCGAAGGCTCGGGCGTCACCGGCACCATCGCGGCGTCGATCATCTGGCGGATGGCCTCGTAGTCGGGCGCGAGCGGATCGACGCCGTTGTCGGGCACGAGCGGGACGTCGATGATCGGCAGTTCCCTCGTCTTCGCCGCCAGGTCGACGAAGTAGCCCAGCATCGACTGCGGCACGTCCGTCTTCACCACCTGGGACCCGGCGGCGGCGACCTCCTGGAACTTCGAGAGCACGTTCGCCGCGTTGAACTGCGCGAGCACGGCCTCCTGGATCTGGAGCTGCCGGGCCATCCGGTCGTAGTCGCTGGTGCCGTGGCGCGACCGCGCGTACCAGAGGGCGTGGTAGCCGTCGAGGTGCTGCTCGCCCTCCGGGATCCACTCCGCCACGGTCGTGAACGTCTCGTCGGCGTGGATCGGCACGTCGTGCGGCACGTCGACCGTGACGCCGCCGAGGGCGTCGATGAGCTGCTGGAACCCGGCCATGTCGATCAGCACGTAGTACTGGATCGTGAGCCCGGTCACGCCCTCGGCGGCATCCCGCATCGCCTCGATGCCGGGCTCGCTGCCCTGGGCCACCGCGTCCGGATACCGCTCGGGGCTCTTCAGCTCCACCTCGGTGTAGATCGAGTTCAGCTGGCACACGTCGACGTCGCAGACCCCGAAGGCGCCGTAGCCGTCGGGATAGACCTCGCGCATCGGCGAGTCCTCGTCGAACGGCACGTTCGTGAGGTCGCGCGGCAGGCCGATGGTCACGGCCTGCCCCGTGTCGGCGTCGATGCTGACGACCCGGACGCTGTCCGGCCGCAGGCCCTCGCGGTCGGGCCCGGCGTCGCCGCCGAGCAGCAGCACGTTGTACCGCCCGTCGATCGGGGGCTCGCTCGGTCCGGCGACGAAGACCGATGAGAGGAACCCGCTGGCTGTCGTGCTCACGTACGCGCCGTACGCGGCCGTCCCCGAGGCCACGACCATGACCGTGATCGCGAGCGCCGAGATCCCGGCGCGGGCCGCCGGCACGGTCCTGACGAGGCGCACGAGACGCAGCGTGTCGAGCGTCAGCACCACCCAGAGCACGGCGTAGAACACGGCGGCGAGCGCGAGCACCCAGAGCACGACGCTGTTGGAGAGGAGCGTGTAGACGGTCGCCGGCCAGACCAGCCAGGCGACGAGCAGCGCGACGAGCGCGAGCCAGAGCACGAACGTCGAGCCCAGCCCGAAACGGCCGAGCCGGTGGTTGCCGGCGAGGGACTGCGCCGACCCGGGAATGAGGATGTTGAGGCCGACGAGCCACCATCCCCGCCGGGTCATGATCGACCGGGACCGGGTGTCCGGGTAGCGGATGGGGCTGTCTGCGAGGCTCATCGACTCGACTTCAGCCGTTCGTTCTTCTCCTCGACGAGCGCAGCCAGCGACGCCGCGTACTCGGCGAGCGCATCGCGCAGCGCGTCGTCGGCGGTGGCGAGGATCTTCACGGCGATGAGGCCCGCGTTGCGCGCGCCGCCGATGGAGACCGTCGCGACCGGCACGCCGGCCGGCATCTGCACGATCGAGAGGAGCGAGTCGAGGCCGTCCAGGCGCGAGAGCGGCACGGGAACGCCGACGACGGGCAGCGTGGTGACCGACGCGAGCATGCCGGGCAGGTGGGCGGCACCCCCGGCACCGGCGATGATCACGCGGATGCCGCGGGCGGCGGCCTCCTTGCCGTACGCGATCATCTTCTCCGGCGTGCGGTGCGCCGAGACCACCTCGACCTCGTGCGGGACGCCGAACTCGTCGAGCGCCGCGGAGGCCTCCTTCATGACGGGCCAGTCGGAGTCGGAGCCCATGACGACGCCGACGAGGGGGGTGGTGGAAGAGCCTGCGATCACCCGATCGATACTAGGGCTGGCGGCTGCGAGTTCGGCGTACCGCCGCGCTTCAGTCCTGCAGTTCGGCCGCCGTCGCGCGCGCCTCGTAGACGGCGTCGTCGAGGTTCTCGCCGATCGCGGTCACGTGGCCGACCTTGCGGCCGGGCCGCGGCTCCTTGCCGTAGTTGTGGACCTTCACGGTCGGGTGGGCGGCGAGCGCCTCGAGGTACCGGTCGGCGAGCGATCCCTCGGCCGGCCCGCCCAGCAGGTTCACCATGACGGCCCATTCGGCGTGGCATCCGGTGCCGCCGAGCGGGAGGTCGAGGACCGCGCGCAGGTGCTGCTCGAACTGCCCCGTCGTCGCGCCGTCCATGCTCCAGTGGCCGGAGTTGTGCGGACGCATCGCGAGCTCGTTGACGAGGATGCGGTCGTCGGTGGTCTCGAACATCTCCACCGCGAGCACCCCGGTCACGCCGAGGCCGTCGGCGATCGCGATCGCGACGTCGGCGGCCACGTCGGCCAGGCGCCCGGCCGAACGCGGTGCCGGAGCGATGACCTCGCTGCAGACCCCGTCCACCTGGACGGTCTCGACGAGCGGCCACGCGACCACCTCGCCGGAGGGGCGCCGCGCGACCAGCTGCGCCAGTTCGCGGCGGAAGTCGACGAGCTCCTCCGCGAGGAGCGCGCCGTCGCGCCCGTCCTCGGCGGCCGCGGCGAACCACTCCGCGACCTCCGCGGCGCCGCGCACGACCCGCACGCCCTTGCCGTCGTATCCGCCGCGCGGCGTCTTCACGACGGCGGCGCCGCCGTGCTCGGCGATGAAGGCGTCGAGCTCGTCGGGCGTGGTCACCCGCGCCCACTCGGGCACGGGGAGGTCGAGCTCGCTGAGCCGCTCGCGCATGAGGAGCTTGTCCTGCGCGAAGCGCAGGGCGTCGGGTCCGGGGTGCACCGCGACGCCGGCGTCGACGAGCCCGCGCAGGACGTCCTGCGGGACGTGCTCGTGGTCGAACGTGACGACGTCGACCTCGCGGGCGAACGCGAGCACCGCGTCGAGGTCGGTGTAGTCGCCCACGCGCTCGGCGGCGAGTTCCGCCGCCATGCCCTCGGCCTCCGCGAGCACCCGGAGCTCGATGCCGAGCTCGACCGCCGCGGGGATCATCATGCGGGCGAGCTGCCCCGCGCCGATCACTCCGACTCGCACCTGACGCACCATCCGTTCCCGCGGCACCCCTGGCCGCGGCATCCCAGTCTACGGTCGCCGCTCGATAGCATCGGGGGATGTCCCTCACGGTCCGCGAGCTCGCCGCACGGGCGTGGCACGGGTTCCTCGCGTACCTCGTGAAGTTCGGCGTCGTGGGCCTGATCGGGTACGCGATCGACGTCGCGCTCTTCAACGCGCTGCGCGTCGGGCTCTTCGGCGAGGACACGTGGGCGCAGACCGCGATCGGCGCCAAGGTCGTCTCCACGAGCGTGGCGATCGTCTTCAACTGGATCGGCAACCGCTACTGGACGTTCCGGAGCCACCGCCGGCGCCGGGTGCTCCGCGAGTTCGCCGAGTACGTCGCCGTGTCGCTCGGGGGCATGGCGATCTCGCTGCTCTGCCTGTGGGTGAGCCACTACGTGCTCGGGTTCACCAGCCTGCTCGCCGACAACATCTCCTCGAACGTGATCGGGCTCGGGCTCGGAACGGCCTTCCGCTTCCTGCTCTACCGCTACTGGGTGTACGGGCATCACCGTTCCGACGGGCTCTCCCGGCTCGCGCGCGCCGAGGAGGCGCAGCGCGCGCTCTTCGAGCAGCCGCCGCTGCAGCGATTGGGTGAGCACGAGGAGCGTTCGGCGGGGACCGACGGCGCGCCCGCGAGGCGTGTCGGGCCGGACGGTCCGACTCAGTCGGCGCCGAGGAACCAGGGCGGGTAGACGGCGACGCGCGTCCGGGCGCCGACGGCGGAGAGGGCGGCGCGGACCCGGTCGCGGACCCGGTCGTTCGACACCGCGATCAGCGCGATCCGCTCGAGCGGGACGCGATCGCGGACCAGGAGCTCGCCGGCGCGCAGGCCGTCGCCGTCGTCGGCGAGGATCAGCCGCACGAGGGTGCGCTCGACCGCCGACCAGTCGGCGGCGAGCGCGGCACCGCCGACTCCCGCGTCGGTCGGGCTCGCGACGACCTCGCCGGCGAGGTCCTTGCGCGCACCCGCGACGGCGGCGACGGATGACACGAGGATGACGTGGTCGGCGGCCGGCCGCTGCACGGCCTCGGGCGCCAGCCTCGGGTCGGGCGTTCCCGTGCGGATGGCATCCCACAGTTCGGCGTCGGTGCTGAGCAGGAACGGAACGTACTCCGCGACCGTCGCGTCGGCACCCGGGACGCTCGCCGCCCGGCGGTACTCGCGCGCGGCCGGCGCGGCCAGGTCGACGACCGGCTCGGCGGCGGGCTCCCCCGCCGCGGCGTGCAGCGCGCCGGCGCCGAGGATGCGGCCCAGGTTCTCGATGTGCGTCACGTGGTAGATGCGCGTCGCGCCGACGTCGACCGGCGCGGCGGACGCGGAGCTCGCCCGGCCGCTGCGGGCGGGAGCCGACCCCTCGCCACGGACGGTCGCACGCTCGCGGGGCGTGCGGCGCCCGGCGGGACGGGCGGCGCGAGCGGGCTTGGGGGCCGGCTCCGGCTCGGGCGGCGGCGAGCAGATCGCGCAGAGTCCCTCATCGAATCCGTGGATGCATTCCTCGCCCAAGTTGCCGGTGCCTTTCGTCGCGTCGGCCCGCCATGGTGCGCGGACCGCGGACCAGCGTACGCGCTCGGCCGGCGCCCCGCGCACGGCGGGGGCCGAACGGCTCAGACCCGGCTGTCGGTCTCGATGAACGACGGCGGGGCGAGCGGACCCCCGAGCGGCGGCCCCAGCGGCGGCCCGAGCGGCGGACCGACCGCGGGTCCGCCCAGCTCGTGGGCGCGGGCCATGAGCTCGTGCAGCGCGGCCTGGACCCGGAACGGTCCGGGCAGGTCGCGCAGGACGACCGGCACCTCGTGGCCGGTCTCGAGTCGGACGTCTCCGGAGCCGGCGAGGCGCTGCAGCCACGACCTCCGGACCTGCACGTCGTAGCCGCGCCGGTGCCACAGCTCTCGTCGAACGCGCACGAACAGCCCGCGACGCACGATGATCCGGCGCGTCGTGACGGTGGTCCGCGCGCTCAGCCAGGCCAGGTACGGCAGGACGCATCCGATCGTGATGACCAGGGCGGATCCCACGATCGCTGCGAGCCGGGGCCAGCCCTCCTCGAGCCACGGCACGGCGTACGCCGCCGCGCCGGCGACGGCGATGAGGAGCAGCGCCGGCAGGGTCAGGATGCGCGCGTGCCGACGCAGGCGCGCCACGACGTGTTCGGGCCCGTGCGACGCGGGAACCTCGGCCGTCTCCCCCATAGGCCCATTAATACCTCAGGTGGGTCACGTCTCCGGCGGCGACAGCCTGGGTGCGGCCGGTCTCCTCGTCGCGAACCAGGAGGCGGCCGTCGGCGTCGATGCCCTCGGCGACGCCGAGCAGTTCGGCTCCGCCGGGGAGTTCGACGCGCACCTCCTGCCCGATCGTGCCGCACAGTCCGACGATCCGGGCCTGCACGCCGCTCGCCTCGGCGTCCCCGCCCGCGGCGACGAGGTCGGCGACCAGCCCGAGCAGTCGGCCGAGGTACGCGGCGAGCACCGCGTCCGCATCGGGGCGCACGCCCGTGGCCAGGAGCAGCGAGGTCGAGGTGAGCGTCGGAAGATCGTGCTCGTCGAGCGTGAGGTTCAGTCCCGCACCCACCACGACGGCGTCGTCGGAGAGGAGCTCCGACAGGATGCCGCACGCCTTGTAGCCCGAGACGAGGACGTCGTTGGGCCATTTCAGGCCCACCTCGACCCCGCCCGAGCCGTCGTCCTCCCCGCCTCGGTCGGCCTCGGCCGCGGCCACCGCCTCGCGGACGGCCTCGGTCATCGCGGCGCCCGCGATCAGCGGAAGCCAGCCGTAGGCGTCCGCCGGGAGCGCGACGCCCGCCGTGGCGCCGGGCCGGAGGAGGACGGAGATCGCGAGGGTCTTGCCCGTGGGCGCGAGCCAGGTGCGGCCGAGACGGCCACGGCCCCGGGTCTGGTCGTCGGTGACGACGGTCGACCCGTGCGGCCACTCGCTGCCGTCCGGGTGGAGGATCGCGTCGCGGACCACGTCGTTCGTCGAACCCACCGAGTCCAGCCAGACCAGCTTCGGCACGATCGCGCGCGCCCGCTCCAACTCCATGCTCGACCCCTTCCGTCGAGGTTCAGGGTAGTGTCCGACCGCACCGGGTCGGTCGTGATGCGCACGATCCGTGGGGTGGTTTTTGTGGGAATCCGTCAACGAACCGGGCCGGAAGGGCGCCGGTAGAGTGAACGGCGTGACCGAATCGACGAACGACGGCCCCGACCTCTCCACGACCGCGGGCAAGCTCGCCGACCTCAAGCAGCGCTACCACGAGGCCGTGACGGCCTCGGGCGAGGCGGCCATCGAGAAGCAGCACGCCAAGGGCAAGATGACCGCCCGCGAGCGCATCGCCGAACTGCTCGACCCGGGTTCGTTCGTCGAGCTCGACGAGTTCGTGCGGCACCGCACGCACGCGTTCGGCATGGAGGGCAAGCGACCCTACGGCGATGCCGTCGTCACGGGCCTCGGCACCATCCACGGGCGCCCCGTCGCGGTCTACTCGCAGGACTTCACCATCTTCGGCGGATCGCTCGGCGAGGTCGCCGGCGAGAAGATCATCAAGGTCATGGAGCACGCGCTGAAGACGGGCGTGCCGATCATCGGCATCCTCGACTCCGGGGGCGCCCGCATCCAGGAGGGCGTGGTCGCGCTCGGCAAGTACGGCGAGATCTTCCGCCGCAACACGGCCGCCTCGGGCGTGATCCCCCAGATCTCCATCGTCTGCGGTCCGGCTGCCGGCGGCGCCGTGTACTCCCCGGCGCTCACGGACTTCGTGATCATGGTCGACAAGACCAGCCAGATGTTCGTCACCGGGCCCGACGTCATCAAGACCGTCACGGGCGAGGACGTCGGCATGGAGGAACTCGGCGGCGCGCTCACCCACAACACGGTCTCGGGCGTCGCCCACTACCTCGCGAGCGACGAGTCCGATGCGCTCGACTACGCACGCACGCTCGTCTCGTTCCTGCCCGACAACAACATGTCCGAGGCGCCGGTCTACGAGAGCGAGTCGGAACTCGAGATCACCGACGAGGACCGCCGCCTCAACGCGATCATCCCCGACTCGCCGAACCAGCCCTACGACATGCACTCGATCATCGAGGGGATCGTCGACCACGGCGACTTCCTCGAGGTCCAGCCGCTGTTCGCGCCGAACATCGTCGTCGGCTTCGCCCGCATCGAGGGCCGCTCGGTCGGCATCATCGCGAACCAGCCGAGCCAGATGGCGGGCACGCTGAACATCGCCGCGGGCGAGAAGGCGTCCCGGTTCGTCCGGTTCTGCGACGCGTTCTCGATCCCGATCCTCACCCTCGTCGACGTGCCCGGCTACCTGCCCGGCACCGACCAGGAGTGGACGGGCGTCATCCGCCGCGGCGCGAAGCTGCTGTACGCGTACGCCGAGGCGACCGTGCCGCTCGTGACCGTCATCACGCGCAAGGCGTACGGCGGCGCGTACATCGTCATGGGATCCAAACAGCTCGGCGCCGACATCAACCTCGCCTGGCCCACCGCCGAGATCGCGGTCATGGGCGGCCAGGGCGCCGTGAACATCCTCTACCGGGGCGAGATCAAGCGCGCCGAGGAGGCGGGCGAGGATGTCGCAGCCGTGCGCACGAAGCTCGCGAACGAGTACACGTACAACGTGGCCTCGCCCTTCCTGGCCGCGGAGCGCGGGGAGCTCGACGGCGTCATCGAGCCCGCCGCGACGCGTGTCTCGGTCACCAAGGCGCTGCGCGCCCTCCGGACCAAGCGTGCGAGCCTGCCGCCCAAGAAGCACGGCAACATCCCGCTCTAGGAGGAGACGATGACCAGTGCATCACCCGAGGGCGACGCCGAGACCCTCGACCTGCGGTTCCTCACCCGCGACGTCACGCCGGAGGAAGCCGCCGCCGTGACCGCGGTCATGGTCGCCACCGTGCACGAGGACCGCGAGGTGCCCGAGCCGCAGCGCCGCAGCGACTGGTCCCACCCGCGCGGCGCGTTGCGCCCTCGCATCGAGGTGGGCCCCGGACGCTGGGTCGGCTCCGCACGCTGACCGGGCGTGTCCCCCGTTCGCCGGGTCCGGGCGACGGACTCCGGACGAGCCCCTTCCGCCGATGGAGCGGCAGCGCCGCTCAGCGGTCCCCTTCGGGTCCACTTCGGGTCCACGTCGGGTCCCCCTCGTGTCCCCCCTCGTGTCCCCCGAAATGCTGACTTCGCTGCGAGGGCGGAATCCGTACGATGGACGTACGCACTCCATCGGAGTCGTAACCGTCACCGGCTGGGTAACCGGTGGCGCTCTGGGGGCGAGTCAGGGCGATATTCGGGTTGTCGCCGTGACTCGGGCTTGCTGGGGGGTCGGTAGGGGCCGACCCCCCGCTTCCATGTCCGGGGGGCATTCGCGGCACATCGAGGGCACCGCATCCGTCGGCGCCGGCCGGCTCTCCGCCGCGTCCGGCCGTCACCCCGACCGCGGGATCTCCAGCCACAGCGCGACCTCGGCGTCCTCGGACTCGACGACCTCGCCGTCGCCTCCGCTGAGCCCGACGACCGTCACCGCGACCGGCGACCCCTCGGACGCGGTGCGCGCGATGATCCGGTCGGCGGTGCTGCCCTCGACCGCCGTCGCGAGCTGCGAGAGGATCCGGTCGCGCTCCGCCTCGTCGAGGTCGTCGATCCCGCCCTCGTCGAGGAGCGTCACCGTGGCGCCGCGGTCGCGCGCGTGGCGCACCGCGGACCGCACCGCATCGGTGAGCAGCATCCGGCCCCGGATCTCGTCGCGGATCGCGGCCTCGAGCGTGCGGCACTCCGCCCGGTCGGCATCGGTGAGCACGTCGCCCTCCGCGATGCGCCGGAGCATGGGCGAGGCGATCCGCTGCGTCTGCGCCAGTCGCATCCGCCCCTCGAAGAGGTGCGCGTCCTGCGCGGCCTGCCACGCCGCGGCCTCGCGCTCCGCCTGCGCGTACCGCCTCGTGGCCCGGGCGGCGCCGGAGAGGGCCGCGGAGAGCATGTGGGCGATCGCGACCCATACGATGCTGCCGACCACCCCGAGGGCGCCGAGGGCGAGCGGACCGTCCCAGGCGACCGTCTGCACGGCGAGCACGACCACGCCGACCCACGCCACGATGAGCTGCCGGCGGGCGGCCGCGATCGTCATCAGGGTGCCGACCGCGGCGACGTACCACGTCGCGTAGCCGTTGTCCGCGTCGGGATCGAGCTGGCTCGTGACGAGCAGCGGCAGCACGACGGCGACCGCGAGGTCCAGCGCCGCCAGCCAGTCGGGCATCCGAGCGCGACGTGCGGGCCAGAGGCTCAGCGTCGTGGCGACGGCGTAGAGCACGAGCGCGACCACCACCGGCCAGGGCGACGCGAGCGCGCCGGTGGCCAGCGACGACACGCCGAGCACGATGTGGTATCCGGAGAACATGGCCGCGAGCGCCATCAGCAGCCAGCGTGGCACCGAGATCATGCGCCCCCCGCCTCCACCCCGGCCGGCCACGAGAGGGTCACCCGCGTGCCGGCGCCGGGACGCGTGTCGATGCGCGCGGCACCGCCCTCGTTCGACATCCGCTCCTCGATCGAGACGCGCAGGCCGAGGCGGCTCGCCGGCACCGCGGCCGTGTCGAAGCCGACCCCGTCGTCCACGACCCGGATGACGCAGCCGCCCGCGCCGACCCCGACGACCTCGAGCTCGCGTCGGACCCGGCCGCCCCGGCCGTCGGCGTGCTGCACGCTGTTGACCATCGCCTGCATCGCCGCCGACGACAGCGCGTCCACCACCTCGACCGGCAGTTCGACGCCGTCCGCCCCCGCCACGCGCACGAGGAAGGGTGCGGAGAATCCGGCGACGCCGGACCTGAGACGGCGGACGAGGACCGCGAGTGCGACCCTGTCGCCTGCGCCCGGGACCTCGATCGCGGCCTCGTCGAGGCGGCGGACCGCGTCACCCGCCATCCTGGCGGCGAGCGTGCGCTCGGACCTGGTGGTCGCCGCGGCGGCCGACAGCAGCGTGGTGAGCACGCTGTCGTGCACGAGCGCATCGACCTTGACGCGCTCGATCTCGGTCGCGTGCTGCCGCGCGACCGCGTCGTAGCGTTCCAGGGCGGCCTCCTGCGCGGCGTCGACCGCGATGGCGGCCTGCCTCAGCATCGTGATGATCACGAGCACCACGACACCGAGGATGACGGCGTACATGGCGTCGAGGACCGCGATCAGGGCGCCCGGCGCGCCGCCCGACGGACTCAGCCGGACGATGCCGTAGAGCGCCGGGACGGCGAGCGTGTACGCGACCGCGGGCGCCAGCGGCAGGGCGACGACGGCGGCCGTGGTCGCCACCGTGCACAGGTAGTAGAGCCACGGCGTGACGTCCTGCATGGCGGACGGGTCGACGACCAGGAACGGCCACGCGAGCAGCGCGAGCGCATAGGCGGCCGCGAACGCCAGCGCGGCCGCACGCACCGCGACCCGCGTGAAGGTCGCTGCGGCCAGCGCGGCGATCGACCCGTACAGGACGGCCATCATGGCCGCGCCCGCGCCGTCCGCGAGGTACATCGACTGGGCCACCGCATCCGGGACGGTCTGCGCGCCGAACACCAGGCCGAACGCCCCGAGCGCGCGTGCCGTGACCGTCTCGACCTGCGCCCGGCTCACGGCCGAGCGGCGCGGGACGAGCCGGCTCGCCCGCCACTCAGCGGCGGGCATCCCCGGCCTCGGCATCGAGCCCGGGGAGGATGCCGTCCTCCACGGCCCGCCGCAGCAGGTCCACCTTGGTCGGCGCGGGCCGGCCGACCTCGACGTACTTCGCGCGGATGCGATCGAGGTACTCGCGTGCCGTGGAGTGCGCGATGCCCAGCTGCTGGGCGACCAGCTTCAGCGGCAGGCCCGAGGCGTAGAGGTTCAGCACGTCGCGCTCGCGGCGGCCCAGCTGGGCCTTCGCGAAGTCCCGGTCGGCCTCGATCGCGCTCGCCCATTCGACGTTGTTCAGCGCCTCGCCGCGCGCGACGGTCGCGATCGCGGCGATGACCGCCGCGGTGGGCGCGGACTTCGGGATGACGCCGGCCGCGCCCGCCGCGAGGGCCTCGCGGACGGCCGCGACCCGGTCGGCGATGCTGTGCACCAGCACCAGGCTGCCGGTCGCGAGCACCGCTCGGACGTTGTCGGTGACCTGCGATCCGTCGCCGAGCGAGAGGTCGAGCAGGACGACCCGGGCCGGCTCGGCGGCCGGGTCGCCGAGGGTTCCGAGCAGGGTCGGCACGTCCGCGGTGTCGGCGACGACGACGTACCCGGCGTCGCCGCACGCGGCGCGCAGCCCCAGTCGGACCGCCTCGTGGTCGTCGACGATCGCGACGGTCGTGGCCGGTCGCGTCCCGCCTCGGATCGCCTCGGTCGTCACGTCGCCTCCCCGTCGCCGCGGCCCGCCCCGGCGACGCGTCGTGCGCCGCAGCGGGTCCGTCCTCACACGATAGCCGTCAGACGCGCGACCGCCTCGACATGGTGCGTGTTCGGGAAGAGGTCGAACGCCTCGAGGGCCTCGAGCTCGTAGCCCTGCGCCCGGAACGTCGCCACGTCGCGCGCGAGCGCGACCGGATCGCAGGCGACGTAGACGACCTGCGCGGGACCCAGCGCGGCGAGGCGCTCGACGACGGCGCGTCCCGCGCCCGAGCGGGGAGGGTCGAGCACGACGGCGGCCCCGCGGAGCGCAGGGACGCCTGCGGCGTCGGCGACCATCCGCTCGAGGTATCGGTCGACCCGGTCGGTGAGGGCGCGGGCGCCGACCCAGTCGGCGAGGTTCGCGCCCGCGTGCTCGGTCGCCCGGCCGTCGGCCTCGACGGTGGTGATCCGGGTGGCAGGACCGAAGCGGTCGCCGACCGCCGCCGCGAGGAGCCCGACGCCGCCGTAGAGGTCCTGGTTCGGCGCGGCCGGATCGAAGCGGCCGGCGTCGATCGCCTCCTGTACGGCGCGGGTGAGCATCGCCGCGGCACCGCGATGCACCTGCCAGAATCCGTCGCGGTCGACCGTGAACCGGCGCTCGCCGACGACCTCGGTCACCGTGGGCGCGGGCTCGTGCCGGTCGCCGCCGGGCGTCCGGACGACGACCTGTCCGCCACCCGACGAGGGCGCGATGAGGTCGACGGCCGTCGCCCCCGGTTCCACCCCGCCGAGCGGCGCGAGCTCGGCGAGGGCCTCGCCGGCGAGGGGGATCGCCCGCACCGGCACCACGTGGTGGGTGCGCGCGGCGTAGGGGCCGACCGTGCCGTCCTCGGCCACGTGCAGGCGCACGCGCGTGCGCCATCCGGTGCCCGCCTCCGCATCGACGCCCGGCGCGAGGGCCGTGTCGACGGGGACCACGTCGACCTCGCGGTCGACCCCGCCCATGCGGGAGAGCGCATCGCGCAGCACCTCGGCCTTCAGCGTCCGCTGG
This sequence comes from Agromyces litoreus, assembly GCF_040496015.1. Lineage (NCBI taxonomy): Bacteria > Bacillati > Actinomycetota > Actinomycetes > Micrococcales > Microbacteriaceae > Agromyces > Agromyces litoreus. Next base: position 40,774 of record NZ_JBEPKA010000014.1, on the reverse strand, counting down.
CGCGGCATCGCGATGTGGCCGAACTCGGCGCCGCCGGCGCGGTCCTGCGGCGCACGGTCGACCGACGCCTCGGCCCAGACGTGTTCGCGGCGGTCGGGCGAGGCGTCGAGCACCTCGAGCGTCTCGGCACGCCAGAATCGCTCGCGCCCGGCATCGGTGACCTGCGCGCGCACGCGCTCCCCGGGGATCGCGTCGGCCACGAAGACGACGCGGCCGTCGTGCCGCGCGACCGCGACGCCGCCGTGCGCGATGCGCTCGACCTCGAGGTCGAGCACGGGCCCGGGCTCCGCCGGCCGCGCCGGAGCGGACCGGCGCGGCTCCCCTCGGGCGGGGCCCCGGGAGGGTCGGCGTGGGCGTCGGCGATGGGTCTCGGCCATCCTCCGAGGATCCCACACGGCCCCGTGTGCACGCCGGGAGCGGCCCGGGCAGGATGGGACGCATGCGCCTGTACCTCGCCTCGACCTCGCCCGCCCGACGACAGCTGCTGCGCCAGGCGGGCATCGAGCCGGCACTGCTCGCCCCCGGCGTGGACGAGGAGGCGGCGGTCGCCGAGCACGAGGCCGCGCACGGCCCGCTCGAGCCCGACGAACTCGTGCAGCTGCTCGCCCGGCGCAAGGCCGAGGCGATCGTCGGTCGCGAGTTCGACGGAGCGCCGATCGACGGGCTGATCCTCGGCGGCGACTCCGCGTTCCTCGTCGACGGCACCCTCCACGGCAAGCCGCACCGGCCCGAGGTCGCCCGCGAGCGGTGGCACCGCCAGAACGGGCGATCGGGCGTGCTGTGGTCCGGGCACTGGGTGATCGACCACCGCGGCGGCGCGGTGCGGGGCGCCGTGGGCCGGCCGGCGTCGGCGGTCGTCGAGTTCGCGCGGCTCGACGACGTCGAGATCGACGCCTACGTCGCCTCGGGCGAGCCGCTCGCGGTCGCCGGCGCCTTCACGGTCGACAGCCTCGGCGGCCCCTTCATCCGGTCGGTGACCGGCGACCCGTCGACGGTGGTCGGCCTGTCGCTCTCCACGCTGCGCGACCTCGTGCGCGAGCTCGGCGTGGAGTGGACGGACCTCTGGGACCTCGGCACGGACTCGGCGGGACCACGGCTCGGACTCGGCGCGGACGGCGTGCGCGCCACGAACCGTTGTCCGTGACCGAAACACCCGCGGGCCTTTTTTGTCGACAGCACCCAAAGTCGGCTGGGAATCCGCCAATAGGCTTGGTCATCATGCGTCGCATCACCAAGGTCCTCATCGCCAACCGCGGCGAGATCGCCGTTCGTGTCATCCGTGCCGCCCGCGACTCCGGGCTCGGCTCCGTCGCCGTCTACGCCGACCAGGACCGGGACGCGCGCCACGTGAAGCTCGCCGACGAGGCATACGCCCTCGACGGCGCGACGAGCGCCGAGACGTACCTCGTGATCGACAAGCTGCTCTCGGTCGCCCGTCGCTCGGGCGCCGATGCGGTGCACCCCGGCTACGGCTTCCTCGCCGAGAACCCCGACTTCGCCCGTGCCGTCATCGACGCCGGGCTCATCTGGATCGGGCCCTCCCCCGAGGCGATCGAACGTCTCGGCGACAAGGTCTCCGCTCGCCACGTCGCCGAGAAGGTCGGCGCACCGCTGGCCCCCGGCACCCTGAATCCCGTCGCGGACGCATCCGAAGTGCTCGAGTTCGTCGACCAGCACGGACTACCCGTCGCGATCAAGGCCGCCTTCGGCGGCGGCGGCCGCGGGCTGAAGGTCGCGCGCGAGCGCGACGAGGTGGCCGAGCTGTTCGATTCCGCGACCCGCGAGGCCGTCGCGGCGTTCGGCCGCGGCGAGTGCTTCGTCGAGAAGTACCTCGACAAGCCCCGGCACGTCGAGACCCAGTGCCTGGCCGACGAGCACGGCAACGTCGTCGTGGTCTCCACTCGCGACTGCTCGCTGCAGCGTCGCCACCAGAAGCTCGTCGAGGAGGCGCCCGCGCCGTTCCTGACCGAGGAGCAGAACCGCCTGCTCTACGAGGCGTCCAAGGCCATCCTCAAGGAGGTCGGCTACGTCGGCGCCGGCACCTGCGAGTTCCTGATCGGGCAGGACGGCACCGTCTCGTTCCTCGAGGTCAACACGCGCCTGCAGGTCGAGCACCCGGTCTCCGAGGAGGTCACGGGGCTCGATCTGGTCCGCGAGCAGTTCCGGCTCGCCGAGGGCGGCGTCCTCGACTACCCGGACCCCGTCACGACCGGCCACTCCTTCGAGTTCCGGATCAACGGCGAGGACCCGGGCCGCAACTTCCTTCCCGCGCCCGGCCCGATCCACCAGCTGCGCTTCCCCGGAGGTCCGGGCGTCCGGGTCGACTCCGGCGTCACGAGCGGCGACGAGATCTCGGGCGCGTTCGACTCGCTGCTCGCCAAGCTGATCGTCACGGCGCCGACGCGCCAGGAGGCGCTGGAGCGCGCGCGCCGCGCGCTCGACGAGTTCGAGGTCGCCGGCCTGCCGACCGTGCTCCCCTTCCACCGCGACATCGTCCGCGACCCCGCGTTCGCCCCGGCGGGCGACGAGCCCTTCTCGGTGTACACGCGCTGGATCGAGACCGAGTACGACAACACGCTTGAGCCGTGGTCGGGCGAGCTCGCCGAGACGAAGGGCCCGGCGGCCCGGGCGAGCGTGGTCGTCGAGGTCGACGGCCGCCGCATCGAGGTCTCGATGCCGAAGCGGCTCGCCGGCGGCCCCACCCCCGACGGCGCGACGCGCGGTCCGGCCCCCCGTCGTCGTTCCGTGCACCACTCGGTCGACACCGCAACCGGCGACGCCGTGACGGCGCCGATGCAGGCCACCGTCGTGAAGGTCGCCGTCGCCGAGGGCGACAAGGTCGTCAAGGGCGACCTGGTGCTGGTGCTCGAGGCCATGAAGATGGAGCAGCCGATCGTCGCGCACAAGGACGGCGTGATCGGCCTCGTGAACGCCGAGCCCGGCACCACGGTCTCGAGCGGCCACCTGCTCCTCTCCATCGCCGACGACTGACGCGCGCCGTCCGAGTCGCGTCGCATCGCGCGGTCTCACGGCTCGACGGTTCTCAGGAGTCACGAGAAGCGTCGCGAGGCACGGGCGGGCCCCGTGACGCGGACGCGACGCGGGTCAGCGCACGACGTGCATCGCGCGCGCCGCGTCGGTGAGCGAGCCCGTCAGCGACGGGTACACCGGGAACGCCTCGGAGAACTGGTCGACGGTGAGGCGGTGCTCGACCGCGAGCGCGAGCGGGAAGATCAGCTCCGAGGCCTTCGGCGCGACGACGACGCCGCCGATGATCGAGCCCGAGGCGCTCGACGCGAAGAGCTTCACGAATCCGTCGCGGATCCCCATCATCTTCGCGCGCGGGTTCGAGGCGAGCGGCAGCTTGTAGACGACGCCCGGCACGACGCCCTGCTCGATCTCGTTCTCGGTCCAGCCGACCGTCGCGATCTCGGGCTGCGTGAAGATGTTCGACGTGATGTTCCGGTTCTCCGGCGGGTTCACGATGTCGCCCATCGCGTGGAAGACGGCCGTGCGGCCCTGCATCGAGGCCACGGACGCGAGCGGGAGGAACGTCGTGCAGTCGCCCGCGGCGTAGATGTTCGGCATCGAGGTGCGCGCCACCCGGTTGACGCGGATGTGGCCCGACTCCGCGAGCTGCACCCCGGCCTCCTCGAGCCCGATGTCGGCCGTGTTCGGGATCGAGCCGACGGCCATGAGGCAGTGGGAGCCGCGCACCTCGCGTCCGTCGGCGAGGGTGGCCAGCACGCCGTCGCCGTCGACCACGACGGAATCGGCTCGCGACTTCGAGAGCACCTTCATCCCGTTGCGCTTGAACACCTTCTCGATGACCGCGGCGGCGTCGGCGTCCTCGCCGGGGAGCACGTGCTCGCGGCTGGAGATGAGCGTCACCTTCGCGCCGAGCGCTCGGTACGCCGAGGCGAACTCGGCTCCCGTCACGCCGGACCCGACGACGATGAGGTGCTCGGGCACGTGCTTCAGCCGGTAGAGCTCGGTCCAGGTCAGGATGCGCTCGCCGTCCGGCACGGCCGAGGGCAGGATGCGCGGCGTGGCACCCGTGGAGATCACGAGCGTGTCGGCCTCGATCCGGTCGAAGTCGGTGCCGCCCTTGGCGGTCGCGACGATCAGCGCGTTCGGGCCGTCGAGCCGCCCCTCGCCCTGCACGAGGCGCACGCCCGCGTCGAGGAGTTTCGTGCGCATGTCCTCCGACTGCTGGGCGGCGAGGCCGAGCAGCCGCTTGTTGACCGCCTGCAGGTTGATGGCGACGTCCGGCTTCACGGCCTTCGCGTCGGCGCCCTTGGCGAAGAACTGCACGCCGAGGTCGGCCGCCTCCTTCACGGCGTTCGACGCCTCGGCGGTCGCGATGAGCGACTTCGACGGCACGACATCGGTCAGCACCGCGGAGCCGCCGACGCCGGCGCGCTCGACGAGCGTGACCTCGGCGCCGAGCTGGGCGGCCGCGAGCGCGGCTTCGTAGCCTCCCGGTCCACCTCCGAGTACGGCGATCCTCTGGGTGCGCTCGAAGGTGGTGTGCATGGCCACCATTCTCGTATACGCGCACGGGCGCGCGCGAACGCGCCCGTGCGAGCGGATGCCGCGCAGACGAGCAGGATGGCGCGCACGCGTGCCGCACCACCGGTGCTTGCGTAGCATGAGGGCATGCAGCAGCTGAACCCGCTCGACGACCCCGCCGCCGATCCGTTCGCCGTCGCCGCCGATGCGGCCGCCCGCATCGCGGAGCTCACCGGGGTCGAACGGCACGACCTCGCGCTGACGCTCGGGTCGGGCTGGGGTGCCGCCGCCGAGCTCATCGGCGAGACGACCCACACGATCCCGGCCACCGAGGTGCCCGGCTTCTCCAGGCCCGCCCTCGAGGGCCACGTCGGCACGCTGCGTTCCGTCGCGCTGCCGAACGGCAAGCGCGCGCTCGTCATCGGCGCGCGCACGCACTACTACGAGGGCCACGGCGTGCGCCGGGTCGTCCACTCGGTCCGCACCGCCGCGGCCACGGGCGCGACGACCATGATCCTGACCAACGGCGCGGGCGGTATCAGGGAGCACTGGACCCCCGGCACGCCCGTGCTGATCAGCGACCACATCAACCTCACCGCCGACTCGCCGCTCGAGGGCGCGACGTTCGTCGACCTCACCGACCTGTACTCGTCGCGGCTGCGCGACCTCGCGCACGGCATCGACCCGTCGCTCGACGAGGGCGTGTACGTGCAGTTCCGCGGGCCGCACTACGAGACGCCCGCCGAGGTGCAGATGGCGAAGACCATCGGCGGGGACATCGTCGGCATGTCGACCGCGCTCGAGGCCATCGCGGCACGCCAGGCGGGCATGGAGGTGCTGGGGATGTCGCTGATCACCAACCTCGCCGCAGGCATCCAGACCACCCCGCTCAGTCACGAGGAGGTCATCGAGGCGGGTCGCGCCGCCGAGGCGAAGATCTCCGGACTCCTCGCGAGGATCGTCGACTCGATCTGAGTCGCGCCGCCCGCACACCGCACACGCGACGGGACCACGTCGCAATCGAGAGAGAAGGCCTCCGATGCCGCAGCGCACCGACGACGAGCGCATCGCCCTCGCCGAGGCGTGGATCGCCCAGGATCCCGACCCCGAGACCCGCGAGGAGCTGACGGCGCTCATCGCGGCCGTCCGATCCGGGAAGGACGGCGCCGCCACCGACCTCGCCTCGCGCTTCGACGACCGCCTCGCGTTCGGCACCGCGGGGCTGCGCGGCGAGATCGCCGCGGGCCCGAACCGGATGAACCGGGTGCTGGTCTCGCAGGGCGCCGCGGGCCTGGCCGCCCACCTGCTCGAGGGAGCGGACGGCGACGGCGCCCCGAGCGTCGTGGTCGGCTGCGACGGACGGCGCAACTCCGAGGTGTTCGCGCGGGACGTCGCCGAGGTCATGTCCGGGGCCGGCGTCCGCGCCGTCCTGCTGCCCCGCCTGCTGCCCACCCCGGTGCTGGCGTTCGCCGTCCGGCACCTCGGCACGAGCGCGGGCGTCATGATCACCGCCTCGCACAACCCCCCGAACGACAACGGCATGAAGGTCTACCTGGGCGGACCGGACGCCGGCTCGCAGATCGTCGCCCCGGCCGACGCCGAGATCGCGGCGCAGATCGCCCGGGTCGCCGAGACGGCCTCGGTCGCGGACCTGCCGCGCGGTGAGGTCGAGACGGCCGACGAATCCGTCGTCGACGCGTACGTCGACGCGACGGCCGCGGTCGCGGAACCGCCGGCCGCGCAGCCGCGCGTGGTGTACACGGCCATGCACGGCGTGGGATGGGAGACGCTGCGCCGCGTGCTCGAGCGCGCGGGCTTCGACCTTCCGCAGCTCGTGCCCGCGCAGATCGAGCCGGACGGGCGGTTCCCCACCGTCGCGTTCCCCAACCCCGAGGAACCCGGCGCCATGGACCTCTCGTTCGAGGCCGCGCGGGCCGCCGGCGCCGACCTCGTGATCGCGAACGATCCCGACGCCGACCGCCTCGCGGTCGCGATCCCCGACGCCGCCGCCACCGACGGCTACCGCCGCCTCACGGGCAACGAGGTCGGGCTGCTCCTCGGCTGGCAGGTCGCCGAGCGAGCCTCGAGCGGCACGCTGGCCTGCTCGATCGTCTCCTCCCCCGGCCTCGAGGCGGTCGCGCGAGCGCACGGCCTCGACTTCCGCGCCACCCTCACGGGCTTCAAGTGGATCTCACGCGCCCCCGGGCTCGTCTTCGGCTACGAGGAGGCGCTCGGCTACCTCGTGAATCCGTCGACCGTGCGCGACAAGGACGGCATCTCCGCCGCCGTCGCGTTCCTCTCCCTGGCGGCACGGTTGGCCGCCGAGGGACGCACGATCGCGGACCGGCTCGACGAGTTCGTCGAGCGATTCGGCGCGCACGAGTCGGGTCAGGTCTCCATCCGGGTCACCGACCTGTCGAGGATCTCCGATGTGATGGCGCGGCTGCGAGCCGAGCCCCCCGCCGAGATCGGCGGCATCGCGGTGACGCGGATCGACGACTTCGCCCAGGGCGTCGACGGGCACCCGCCGGCCGACGTCCTGCGGATCGTGCTCGACGGCGGCGCCCGCGTGATGGTGCGCCCGAGCGGCACGGAGCCCAAGCTCAAGGCCTACCTCGACGCGACCTCCGCGGAGGGCGGCGTCGCCGAGCGACGAGCCGCGGCATCCGACGCGGTCGCGCGCCTCGAGGCCGGCATGCGCGAGCTGGTCGCCTGACCCGGTCGCGCCGGCGGGTCAGCCCAGCGAGGCCTCGAGCTTGCGGCCGATCTCCTCGACGTCGAAGTAGTTCTCGACCTCGATGATCTCGGCCCAGGTCTTCCCGAGCGCGTCGCGCACGCGGTCCGCGAGCTCCGTCGAGGTGAGGACCACCTGGGCGTCCGCCGCCGCGGATGCGACGCCGGCCAGGTCGCTCGCCGAGACGTCGGCCGAGAGCCCGAGCCGGTCGAGGGCGCGCTCGGCGTTGCCCTTGAGGATGGCCGACGTGCCGATCCCGACCCCGCACACCGCGACGATCCTCATGAGCCGGTTCCCCCGGCGTCGGAGACGGGTCCGGCGCCGCCGGACAGCACCTGGCGCACGAGGTCGGCCGAGTCCGCGGTCGCGAGGCGGTCGATCGCGGAGGGGTCGTTGAAGACGTTGGCGAGGTCGGCGACGCTCGCCACGTGCTCCTCAGCGTTGGTCACGGCCAGGCCGACGACCACGCGCACCGGGTCGTTGTGCGGATGGCCGAACGCGATCGGGTCCGCGAGCGTGACGACCGAGAGGCCGCTGTGCCGCACGTCGGGTCCGGGTCGAGCGTGGGCGAGTGCGAGCCCGGGCGCGACGACGATGTAGGCGCCGAACTCCTCGAGCACCTCGATCATCCGGATGGTGTAGCCCGGCATGGTCGATCCGGAGCGGGCGAGGGCGTCCCCGGCCGCCCGGACGGCGGCGCGCCAGTCCGCGACGTCGGCGCTCAGCGCGATCGCGTCCTCGGAGAGCGGCGGGAGGGTCATCGGGGCTCGTTTCAGCGGTCGGATTCGGTGGTGCGACGGATGGCGCCTGCGCGCGTCAGGCCTCGTCGAAGCCGTCCTGGATCTGCTCGGCCAGGTCTTCGCGGTCGTCGAGCGGCAGGAAGGCCGCGGCGGCCGCGTTGAGCTGGAACATCTCGAAGTCGTCGAGGTCGTAGCCGAACGCGTCCGACAGCAGCGCGAGCTCCCGGGTGAGCGTCGTGCCGGACTGCAGCCGGTTGTCGGTGTTGACCGTGACGCGGAACCCGAGCTGGTACAGCAGGTCGAACGGGTGGTCGACGAGCTCGTCGCCCCACGCCGCGATGGCCCCGGTCTGGAGGTTCGACGACGGGCTGGTCTCGAGCGCGATCTCGCGGTCCCGGACCCACTGCGCGACCGGCCCGAGGGACACGTAGGTGTTCTCGTCATCCTGCCGCTCGATCGTGAGGTCCTCGGCGAGCCGGACGCCGTGCCCGAGCCGGAGGGCCCGTCCGTCGAAGAGCGCGCTGCGGATCGACTCGAGGCCGTCCGCCTCGCCCGCATGCACGGTGACGGGCATGAATCGCGTCGCGAGGAAGTCGAACGCCGTGCGGTGGCGGCTCGGCGGGAACCCCGCCTCGGCACCGGCGATGTCGAAGCCGACGACGCCCCGGTCGTGGTGGCGCACGGCGAGCTCGGCGATCTCGAGGCTGCGGTCGGCGTGGCGCATGGCCGTGATCAGCTGGCCGACGCGGATGCGGCTCCCCTGCCGACGGACGTCGTCGACGCCCTCGTCCAGCCCGGCCTGCACGGCCTCCACCGTCTCGTCGAGCGTGAGGCCGCGCGCGAGGTGCTGTTCCGGGGCCCAGCGGATCTCGCCGTAGACGACGCCGTCCTCGGCCAGGTCGTGCACGAACTCGCGTGCGACCCGGGTCAGGCCAGCGCGCGTCTGCATGACCGCGGTGGTGACGTCGAAGGTCTTCAGGTACTCCACGAGGGAGCCGGAGTCGGACTGCTCCGCGAACCAGGTGCCGAGTTCGTCGGCCTCCGTCGCGGGCAGTTCGAGCCCGATCTCGTCGGCCAGTTCGATGATCGTCTGGGGCCGGAGCCCGCCGTCGAGATGATCGTGCAGCGAGATCTTGGGCAGCGACCGGATGTCGGTGCCGTCGCCTTCGATCCGGTAGTCCGTCGCGCGCGTGTCCACCCCACCACGATAGCGGCGCGCACGCGTGCCGACGCAGGGAAATCGCTGCGCACGCCGTGCGGCGCGGCGCGGCGCGGCGGCGTGGACGATCCGCTTGGCGGCTAGACGCCGATGCGGCCGGCGACGAGGGGACCGCCGTCCTGGATGTCGCTGCCCGGATCGCCGATCTCCCAGGCACCGTCGACCGCCTCGAGGGCGCGTGCGAAGCGCGCGGGCTCGTCGGCGTGCAGCGTGAAGAGCGGCTGGCCGGCGCGGACGGCGTCGCCCGGCTTCGCGTGCAGGTCGATGCCGGCGGCCTGCTGGACCGGGTCCTCCTTGCGCGCGCGACCGGCGCCGAGCCGCCACGCGCCGATCCCGAAGGGCAGCGCCTCCTGCCGCACGAGCACGCCGTCGCGATCGGCCGTCACGACATGCTGCTCGCGCGCGACGGGCAGCGGCGCCTCGGGGTCGCCTCCCTGGGCCCGGATGGCGGCGCGCCACGTGTCCATGGCGCGACCGTCGTCGAGCGCCGCCTCGACGTCCACGTCGACGCGTCCCGTGAGCGCGAGCATCTCCCGGGCGAGCGCCACGGTCAGCTCCCGGACGTCGGCCGGTCCGCCACCGGCCAGCACCTCGACCGACTCGCGGACCTCGTTCGCGTTGCCGATCGTCAGCCCGAGCGGCACGTTCATGTTCGTCAGCAGCGCCGACGTGGCGACTCCCGCGTCCTCGCCGAGCTCGACCATGGTCCTGGCCAGTTCGCGCGAGTGCTGGATGTCGGTCAGGAACGCGCCCGAGCCGAACTTCACGTCGAGCACGAGCGCACCCGTGCCCTCGGCGATCTTCTTCGACATGATCGACGAGGCGATCAGCGGGATCGCCTCGACCGTGCCCGTGATGTCGCGCAGGGCGTACAGCTTCTTGTCGGCGGGCGCCAGGCCCGCGCCCGCCGCGCAGATGACGCCGCCGACGTCGCGCAGCTGCGCGAACATCTCCTCGTTCGTGAGCTCCGCGCGCCATCCGGGGATCGACTCGAGCTTGTCGAGCGTGCCGCCGGTGTGACCGAGTCCGCGGCCGGAGAGCTGGGGCACCGCGACGCCGAAGGCGGCGACGAGCGGCATGAGCGGCAGCGTGATCTTGTCGCCCACGCCGCCGGTGGAGTGCTTGTCGGTCGTCGGCTTGCCGAGGCCCGAGAAGTCCATCCGCTCGCCCGAGGCGATCATCGCCATGGTCATGTCGCGGATCTCCCGGCGGCTCATGCCGTTCAGGAAGATCGCCATGGTCATGGCCGACATCTGCTCGTCGGCGACGTAGCCGCGCGTGTAGGCGTCGACGAGCCATCCGATCTGGTCGGTCGAGAGCTCGCCGCGATCCCGCTTGGTGCGGATCAGGTCGACGGCGTCGAAGGCCTCCACGGCGCTCATGCGCGCTCCCCCTTGTACTCCGCGAGCTGCCGCGGACCGAACGCGTCGGGCAGCACCTCGTCGATGGTCTTCAGTCCCGAGACGGTCTCGAGGACCATCCCCTCCGCCGAGTGCTCGTAGAGCAGCTGGCGGCACCGCCCGCACGGCATGAGCACGTTGCCGTGCCCGTCGACGCACGTGAACGCGACGAGCCGGCCGCCGCCGGACATGACCAGTGCGGACACGAGCGAGCACTCGGCGCACAGGGTCACGCCGTACGAGGCGTTCTCGACGTTGCATCCGCTCAGGATCCGCCCGTCGTCGGCCACCGCGGCGGCGCCGACCGGGAACTGCGAGTACGGCGCGTACGCCTTCGCCATCGCCTCCCGGGCGATCTCGCGGAGGTGGTTCCAGTCGATGGGGTGCTGCTCGGTCATCGTGCTCCTCGTCAGGACTTCATGTAGGGCTTGCCGGCGGCAGCAGGGCCGCGGACCTTCCCGACGAACCCGGCGACGGCGAGGATCGTGACGACGTACGGCAGCATGAGCATGAACTCGCTCGGCACCGGCGCACCGATCACCGAGAGCGTGTTCTGAAGGTTCTGCGCGAAGCCGAACAGGAGCGCGGCGAGCGTCGCCCGGATCGGGTCCCACTGCCCGAAGATCACCGCGGCGAGGGCGATGAAGCCGGCGCCGGCGGTCATCTCCTTGTTGAACGCACCGACGGCGCCCAGGGTGAAGAACGCGCCGCCGAAGCCCGCGATCGCACCGGCCAGCGACACGTTCCAGAACCGGGTGCGGGCCACGTTGATGCCCACCGTGTCGGCCGCGGTCGGGTGCTCGCCCACGGAGCGGAGGCGGAGGCCCCAGCGGGTGTGGAACAGCCCGATGTAGACGAGCACGACGATCACGTACATCGCGTACACGATCAGCGTCTGCCGGAAGAACATCGGCCCGATGAGCGGGATCTCCGAGAGCAGCGGGATCGGGATGCGCTGCAGGCGGGGCGGCGAGTTGAGCAGGGCCGCGTTCGGCGCCAGCACCTGCGAGAACAGGAAGCTGGTCAGGCCGATCACGAGCACGTTGAGCACGACGCCGACGATCACCTGGTCGACGAAGTACTTGATGGCGAACGCCGCGAGCACGAAGGCGACCAGGACGCCCGAGATCGCGGCGGCGATGAGCCCGACGATCGGTCCGAGCCACTGCTGCCCGATGATCGACGCGACCACCGCGGACGTGAACGCGCCGGCCAGCAGCTGCCCCTCGATCGCGATGTTGATGACGCCGACCCGCTCGGAGATCACGCCGCACAGGGCGCCGAAGATCAGGGGCACGGACAGGCTGAGTCCGCCGGCGAGCAGGCCGGGGAGCAGGATGTTCGGCGTCCTCGCGCCCGCCGCCGCCCAGGCGAGGAACGCGAACAGCCCGACCACCGCGAAGATCACGACGAGCCACAGCGGCACGCTGCGCCGGGCCCGGACGAGCGCGGCCGAGACGACCGTGATGATGGTCATGATGGCGACGGCCGTCCAGGTGACGACCGGGCCGCTGACCGTGAACGGCGGGATCTGGATCACGTCCGACGGGTCGGAGATGCGGAAGACGGCCTCGCCGCCGTGCCGGGTCGCCGCGAAGAGCAGGGCGAGCAGGACGGTGACGACCGCGAACGAGATCGGCGCCTTCCAGCTGACGACGACCGTCGTGTCGAGCGTCTGGGCCGGAGCCGTGGTGGCGTGGTGCTGGCTGGAAGCGGTCATCCTGCCGCCACCTCCTCCTTGCGGGGCGTGCGCGTTCGCTTCTTGGGCTTCGTGCCCGGCTGGGGCAGCCGGAAGATGGCGCGCACGAGCGGCGGTGCCGCGATGAACAGGACGATGAGCGACTGGACGACGAGGACGATGTCGATCGGCACGCCCTCGGCGGCCTGCATCGAGAATCCGCCGGCCTTGAACGCGCCGAACAGGATGCCGGCCGCGAGGATGCCCCACGGGTTCGAACCGCCGAGCAGCGCGACCGTGATCGCGTCGAAGCCGATGCCCGCGTCGATGCCGGACGAGAAGCCGGTCGTGACCGTGCCGAGCACCTGGTCGACGCCGGCGAGGCCGACGAGGGCGCCCGAGATCAGCATCGCGTAGATGTACATGGCGTTGACGTTGATGCCGGCGACGCGGGCCGCCTTCGGGTTCAGGCCCACGGCCCGGAACCGGAAGCCGAGGCTCGACCGGTCGAGGATCCACCACACCAGCACCACGGCCGCCAGCGACAGGAGGAATCCGAAGTGCAGGTTGAAGCGGGGGCCGAGCAGGTCGAAGAACACGGCCGTGTCCTTCATGGGCGGCGTCTTCGGGTTGTTCGAACCCGGGGCCTGCAGCAGTCCCGGGGTGCGCAGCATCCAGGTCACGAGGTACAGCGCCACGTAGTTGAGCATGATCGTGACGATCACCTCGTGCGCGCCGGTGCGCGCCTTCAGCGCACCCGCGATGCCCGCCCACAGCGCCCCGGCGACCACGCCCGCGATCAGGGCGACGATCATGTGCACGACGGGCGGCAGGTCGAACGAGAACGCCACCCATCCGGCCGCGGATGCGGCGAGCAGCATCTGGCCTCGGCCACCGATGTTGAACATGCCGACCCGGAAGGCGAGGCCCACGCCCAGGCCCGCCGCGATGAGCGGCGTCGCGAAGTTCAGCGTGTCGGTGAGCGGCTTGATGCCGGACAGGAAGTCGTCGCGGCGGAAGTTGTAGATCGCGCCCTGGAACAGGGCCGAGTACGCGCCTGCGACGGAATCCCAGATCGCGGCGAGCGTGTCGCCCGGCCGGGCGAAGAAGTACGAGGACGCCTCCTGGACGCGCTCGTCGGTGAACGCGATCATGACGGCGCCGACGACGAGGGCGAGCAGCACCGCGAGCACCGAGATGATCGCGTTGCCGCTGGCGATCTCGCGCAGCGCCTGCTGCCAGCGCGAGCCCTCGGGCTCGCGCTCGGGCTCGACGACGGGCTCGTCCGGCGGGACCTGGGTACTCGTCTCGAGCGCGACGTCGGGGTCGTTGCGGTCGGTCATGCGACGGCTCCTTCGGGAGTCGGGGCGCCACCGGACGCGCCAGGGGTCTCGCCGGCCATCATCAGGCCGAGTACGTCGCGGGGGGTGTCGCCGGGCACGATGCCGACGACCCTGCCGCGGTACATCACCATGATCCGGTCGGCGAGGGCGGTCACCTCGTCGAGCTCGGTCGAGACGACGACGACGGGCACGCCGGCGTCGCGGGTCTCGATGATGCGCTTGTGGATGAACTCGATCGAGCCGACGTCCACGCCGCGCGTGGGCTGGGCGGCGACGAGCAGATTGAGGTCGCGGCTCAGCTCGCGGGCGAGCACGACCTTCTGCTGGTTGCCGCCGGAGAGGCGACCCGCCTTCGTCTCGATGCCCGGGGTGCGCACGTCGAACTCGGCCACCTTCTCGGCGGCGAACTCGGCGAGGAAGGCGCGCTGGACGTTGCCCGCCTTGACGAACGGCTCGCCGTCGGAACGGTCGAGCATGAGGTTCTCGGCGATCGAGAACTCGCCCACGAGGCCGTCCTCGGTGCGGTCCTCGGGCACGAAGCCGACGCCCGCGTCGAGGATGCGTCGCACCGAGTGCCGGGTGATCTCCGTGCCGTCGAGGCGGACGCTGCCCTCGACGCGCGGCTGCAGGCCGACGAGCGCCTCGGTGAGCTCGGTCTGGCCGTTGCCCTGGACGCCCGCGACGGCGAGCACCTCGCCCTTGCGCACCGTGAAGCTGACGTCGTTGACGACGAGCTGCCCGATCGGGTCGATCACGCGGAGGTGCTCCACCTCGAGGGCGTCCTCGCCGAGCGTGGGCTCCTCCTTCTGGACCGTCAGCTCGACCGCTCGACCGACCATGAGGGAGGCGAGCTCGGCGTTGGACGCCGTGGGCTCGGCCTCGCCGACCACCTTGCCGAGCCGGACGACCGTGATCTTGTCGGCGACCTCGCGGACCTCGCGGAGCTTGTGGGTGATGAAGACGATCGACGCGCCGCTCTCCTTGAGCTGGCGCATGATGCCCATGAGCTCGTCGGTCTCCTGCGGGGTGAGCACCGCGGTGGGCTCGTCGAACACGAGCACGCGGGCGTCGCGCGAGAGCGCCTTGATGATCTCCACGCGCTGCTGCACGCCCACCGGAAGGTCGTCGACCAGCGCGTCGGGGTCGACGTCGAACCCGAACCGGTCGCTGATCTCGCGCACGCGCCGTCGCGCCGCGGGCAGGTCGAGCAGGCCGCCGGCGCGGGTCTCCTCGTGGCCCAGCATGACGTTCTCGGCCACGGTGAAGACGGGGATGAGCATGAAGTGCTGGTGCACCATGCCGATGCCGGCTCGCATCGCGTCGCCCGGACCGGCGAAGTGCTGCACCTGGTCGTCGAGGAGGATCTCACCCTCATCGGCCTGGTAGAGGCCGTAGAGGACGTTCATGAGCGTCGACTTGCCGGCCCCGTTCTCTCCGAGGAGGCAGTGGATCTCCCCCGCCTCGACAGTGAGGTCGATGTGGTCGTTCGCCACCAGGGAACCGAACTTCTTCGTGATTCCTCGGAGTTCGAGTTTCATGCCACTGATCCTACTGATCGAGCCCCGCGAACTCAGCGCCCGTGCGCCGAAGTGCGCCGATGAGCGGAGCGGTTTGCTCAGATGTTGTGGCGAGTGCGCAGATTCGCCGGGGACGACGAAGGGGAGGCCGGACGGATCCGGCCTCCCCCTCGCGGTGAAGGTGCTACTGAGCCAGGTAGGACTCGACGGTGATGTCGCCGTCGATGATCATCTGCTTGAGCTCGTCGAGCTTCGACGCGAGGTCGGCCGGGACGGCGTCCTCGAAGTCGTGGAACGGCGCGATGCCGACGCCCTCGTTCTCGAGCGTGCCGACGAACGGCTCGGTGTCGAACTCGCCGTTGCCCGCGGCCAGCACCGAGTCCTGGACGCCGACGTCGATGCCCTTGAGGATCGAGGTGAGCAGCAGGTCGCCGACCGACGGGTCGGTCTCGTAGACGTCGGCGTCGACGCCGAGCATCATGATGTCGCGACCCGAGTCGCGGATGGCCGCCGCAGCCGACTGGTAGATCGGACCGCCCACGGGCAGCAGGATGTCGATGTCCTGGTCGATGAGGCCCTGGGCGACCTGGCGCGCAGTGTCGTTCGCCTCGAAGCCTCCGGTGAAGGAGCCGTCCTGTGCGTCGCGGTCCCAGCCGAGGACCTTGACGTCGGTGCCGTTCTCCTCGTTGTAGTAGTCGACGCCCTGGGCGAAGCCGTCCATGAAGATCGACACGGTCGGGATGTTCATGCCGCCGAAGGTGCCGACCGAGCCGGACTCGGTCACGCCGGCCGACAGGTACCCGGCGAGGAACGCGGCCTGCGCGGTGTCGAAGATGATCGGCTGGATGTTGTCGGCGTCCGTCGTGCCGTCGAAGTCCGTGTCGACGGTGTCGTCGATCGAGACGTACTCGAGGTCGGGGTTCGCGGTCGCCGACTCGAGGGCGGCGGGCGCGAGCAGGAAGCCGACCGTGACGATGAGGTCGCAGCCCTGGTCGACGAGGCTCGTCAGGTTCGACGCGTAGTCGGTCTCGGCCTGCGACTCGACGAGGATCGGGTCGACCCCGAGCTCGTCGGACGCCGCCTCGAGGCCCTCGGCGCCGAGCTGGTTGAACGACTTGTCGTCGAAGCCGCCGGCGTCCGAGACCATGCAGGGCAGGAAGTCGAGGGCCTCGCCCCCGTTGCCGCCGTCGCCCGACTCCTCGGGAGCCGAAGCGCAGCCCGCCAGCAGCGCGACGGTGCCGAGCGTCGCGAGGCCGCCGACCGCGGCCTTCTTGAACGTGAACGTCACAGTGTCCTCCAAAAGACTGCACCCCGAACAGCTCGGGGACCGGGAAGTCACGTTACCCCGTGTTTCCCGCGGCGCCACGGGCGGGTCCATCCGCATCGGGCAAAGGTTATGAAGCCGCGACCTTCTGCTCATATGAGCAGGGTTCTCCCACCCCCGAGCAGGGGACACGGCCCCTCCCGAGGGCCGTCGCGCCGTGGAGCCGCGGGAGCGGCTACAGCACGTCGCTGGATCCGCCGAGCCGGAGCGCGTCGACGACGGCCTTGACTCTCTGCGCGTGCTCGCTCGTCGTGACGAGCAGGGCGTCGGGCGTGTCCACGACGACGATGTCCTGCACGCCGATCAGGCTGATCACGCGCTTGGCCCGGCTCACCACGATCCCGCTCGACGCGTCGGCGAGCACGCGCGCGTGCTCACCGAGGATCGCGAGCTCGCCGGAGCGGCCGGAGCTGTTGAGCTTGGCGAGCGAGGCGAAGTCGCCGACGTCGTCCCACGGGAAGTGCCCCCGCACGACGGCGAGCCGGCCGGCGGCCGCCGCGGGCTCGGCGACCGAGTAGTCGATGGCGATCTTCTCCAGCTTCGGCCAGATCCGGTCGACCGCCGGCCCGCGGAGGTCGGGGTCGTCCCACGCCGCGGCGAGCTCGACGAGGCCCGCGTGGAGCTCGGGCTTGGTGCGGGCCAGCTCCTCGAGCAGTCGATCCGCCCTGGCGATGAACATGCCGGCGTTCCAGAGGTGCCGTCCGCTGTCGAGGTACGTGCGGGCGGTCTCGAGGTCGGGCTTCTCGACGAAGCTCGAGACCGCCGTGACCTGCTCGGTGCCCGGGACCTCGAGCGGCTCGCCGCACTCGATGTAGCCGAATCCGACCGCCGGCTCGGTGGGGGTGATGCCGATCGTCGCGATGTACCCCGCGTCGGCGGCGGCGACCGCCGCGGTGACCGCCTCGCGGAAGTGCCGCGGCCCGGAGATGACGTGATCGGCGGCGAACGAGCCGATGATCACGCCCGGCTCGCGTCGTTCGAGGATGGCCGCGGCCAGGCCGATCGCCGCGCTCGAGTCGCGCGGCTCGCTCTCGAGCACGATGTTCTCGTCGGCCAGCTCGGGCAGCTGCCCCTCGACCGCGGCGCGATGCGCGCGCCCGGTCACGACCATGATGCGCTGCGCACCGGACAGGGGCGCGAGTCGGTCCCATGTGTCCCGCAGCAGCGTCTGCCCCGACCCGGTGAGGTCGTGCAGGAACTTCGGGGCGTCGGCGCGCGAGAGCGGCCACAGCCGTGAACCGACGCCGCCGGCGGGGATCACGCTGTAGAAGCGGTCGATGGGAGCCTGTCGCATCCAGTCAGGATAGCCGCGCACCCCGAACCCTCCACCGTGGCGAACGGACCACCTCGGCGTCGGGACTAGACTCGGATCCGGGCCATCGGTCCCGTATGCCCGCAGTCGGGCGACGCACACCGCCAGGAGGGACGTCCATGTCAGCAACGACGACACGGACCCCGATCGCACCCGAGACGCCGGCGAAGCAGAAGCCGGGCGGCACGCTCTATCGCGGCCGCGAGGGCATGTGGTCGTGGGTGCTGCACCGGATCACGGGGGTGGCGATCTTCTTCTTCCTCCTCGTGCACGTGCTCGACACGGCGCTGGTCCGGGTGAGCCCCGAGGCGTACAACGCGGTGATCGGCGCCTACCAGACCCCGATCATGGGCATCGGCGAGGTCGGCCTCGTCGGCGCGATCGTGTTCCACGCGTTCAACGGCCTGCGCGTCATCCTCGTGGACTTCTGGTCGTGGGCGACCCGCAACCAGCGCGTGCTGTTCTGGGTCGTCATCGGCCTCTGGGTCCTGACGATGCTCGCCTTCGTGCCGCGGCACCTCATGAACGTCTTCAGCCACTAGGAGCGCCGAGATGACCGTCATCGACTCCCCGCGCACCCCTGCACGTCCCGCGCCGCGGCGCGGCGTCAACCTCGAGAAGTGGGGTTGGATCTACATGCGCGCCTCCGGCGTGCTCCTGATCGTCCTGATCTTCGGCCACCTCTACGTCAACCTCATGGTCGGCGAGGGCGTCAAGGCCATCGACTTCGGCTTCGTCGGGGGCAAGTGGGCCGACCCGTTCTGGCAGTGGTGGGACCTGCTCATCCTCTGGCTCGCCCTCATCCACGGCGCGAACGGCATGCGCACCATCGTGAACGACTACACGAGCCCCGGCACCGTCCAGCGCGTGCTGAAGTGGGCGCTCCTGCTGTCGACCGCCGTACTGATCGTCCTCGGCACGCTGGTCGTCTTCACCTTCGACCCGTGCCCCGCCGGCTCGCCCGCCGAGCTGCTCCCCTCGTTCTGCCCCGCCGCATAGGAGACACGTGACCAGCGAGAACCACGTCGAGACGAAGGTCGTCGACGGCGTCCACTACCACCAGTACGACATCGTCATCATCGGCGCGGGCGGCGCCGGCATGCGCGCGGCCATCGAGGCCGGGCCGGGTGCGAAGACCGCCGTGATCTCGAAGCTGTACCCGACGCGATCCCACACGGGCGCCGCGCAGGGCGGCATGGCCGCCGCGCTCGCGAACGTCGAGGAGGACAGCTGGGAGTGGCACACCTTCGACACGATCAAGGGCGGCGACTACCTGGTCGACCAGGACGCCGCCGAGATCCTCGCGAAGGAGGCGATCGACGCCGTCATCGACCTGGAGAACATGGGCCTGCCGTTCAACCGCACTCCCGACGGCAAGATCGACCAGCGCCGCTTCGGCGGCCACACGCGTGACCACGGCAAGGCGCCGGTCCGCCGCGCGTGCTACGCGGCCGACCGCACGGGCCACATGATCCTGCAGACGCTGTTCCAGAACTGCGTCAAGCTCGGGATCGAGTTCTACAACGAGTACTACGCCCTCGACCTCGTGATGACCGAGGTCGACGGCGTGAAGCAGCCCTCGGGCGTCGTCGCGTACGAGCTCGCCACCGGCGAGCTCCACGTCTTCCAGGCCAAGGCGGTCGTCTTCGCGACCGGCGGATTCGGCAAGATCTACAAGACGACCTCGAACGCGCACACCCTCACGGGCGACGGCGTCGGCATCGTCTGGCGCAAGGGCCTGCCCCTCGAGGACATGGAGTTCTTCCAGTTCCACCCGACCGGGCTCGCGGGCCTGGGCATCCTGCTCACGGAGGGCGCCCGCGGCGAGGGCGCCATCCTCCGCAACGCCTCGGGCGAGCGCTTCATGGAGCGCTACGCACCGACGATCAAGGACCTCGCGCCGCGCGACATCGTCGCCCGGTGCATGGTGCAGGAGGTCGCCGAGGGACGCGGCGCCGGCCCGAACAAGGACTACGTGCTGCTGGACTGCACGCACCTGGGCGCCGAGGTCCTCGAGACGAAGCTCCCGGACATCACCGAGTTCGCACGCACCTACCTCGGCGTCGACCCCGTCTACGAGCCGGTCCCGGTCATGCCGACCGCGCACTACGCGATGGGCGGCATCCCGACCAACGTCAAGGCCGAGGTGCTGCGCGACAACACCACGGTCGTGCCCGGGCTGTACGCCGCCGGCGAGTGCGCCTGCGTCTCGGTGCACGGCTCGAACCGACTCGGCACGAACTCGCTGCTCGACATCAACGTCTTCGGCAAGCGCGCCGGCCGCAACGCGGTCGAGTACGTCAACTCGGGCGTGGACTTCACCCCGCTGCCGGACGACCCGGCCGCCGAGGTCCGCGGCATGCTCGAGCAGCTCCGCGCGGCGACCGGCACCGAGCGCATCGCCGCCATCCGCAAGGAGCTGCAGGACGAGATGGACAAGGGCGCGCAGGTGTTCCGCACCAGCGAGTCGCTCTCGCACGTGGCGTCCGTGATCGCCGACCTCCGCGACCGCTACCAGCGCATCTCGGTGCAGGACAAGGGCCAGCGCTTCAACACCGACCTGCTCGAGGCGGTCGAGCTGGGCTTCCTGCTCGACCTCGCCGAGGTCGTCGTCGCATCCGCGGCGAACCGCGAGGAGAGCCGCGGCGGCCACATGCGCGACGACTTCCCCGACCGCGACGACGAGAAGTTCATGCAGCACACGATGGCCTACCTGTCGGGCGACGCGCACTCGTCGGTCGCCTCCGACCATATCCGGCTCGACTGGAAGCCGGTGACCATCACGCGCTACCAGCCCATGGAGAGGAAGTACTGACGTGACGACCGCCACGATCGAGAAGAAGTCGACCGGTGCCGCGGATGCCGCGACCCAGTCGTTCACCGTCACCTTCCTGATCCGACGCTTCGACCCCGAGGTCGACTCGGAGCCGCGCTGGCAGGACTTCGACGTCGAGATGTACGCGACCGACCGCGTGCTCGACGCACTGCACAAGATCAAGTGGGAGCAGGACGGCTCGCTGACCTTCCGCCGCTCGTGCGCCCACGGCATCTGCGGCTCCGACGCCATGCGCATCAACGGCCGCAACCGGCTCGCCTGCAAGACGCTGATCAAGGACCTCGACATCTCGAAGCCGATCTACGTCGAGGCGATCAAGGGCCTGCCGCTCGAGAAGGACCTCGTCGTCGACATGGAGCCCTTCTTCGCGAGCTACCGCGAGGTGCAGCCGTTCCTCCAGGCCACCAGCGCCCCGGCGCAGGGCAAGGAGCGCGTGCAGTCGGTCGCCGAGCGCGCGCGCTTCGACGACACGACCAAGTGCATCCTGTGCGCCGCGTGCACCTCGTCGTGCCCCGTGTTCTGGACCGACGGGCAGTACTTCGGCCCGGCGGCGATCGTGAACGCGCACCGGTTCATCTTCGACTCGCGCGACGAGGAGGCGAAGGTGCGCCTCGACATCCTCAACGACAAGGAGGGCGTGTGGCGCTGCCGTACGACCTTCAACTGCACCGACGCGTGCCCGCGCGGCATCGAGGTGACCAAGGCCATCGCCGAGGTCAAGCAGGCCATCATGCGCGGCAAGCCCTGAGCGGACGTCCCGCGGAGCGGAGGGGCCGGTGCGATCGCGCCGGCCCCTCCGGCGTTCCCGGGGACCGCGCCGGCCGGCCCGGTGCCGGCCGTGGCGGGCCGGAGCGCCGCATCCGCTCGCTAGGGTGAATGCGTGAGCGATCGCGGACGGGGACGCGCGGACGCGGCGCCGACGGCCGGGCACGCCGCGGCGGCGGACGCGACTGCCGCGGCGGCGGGCCGCGAGACGGGCTCCGCCGCCGCGCGCGTCCGCGACCGGATCGAGGCGGCGAGCGTCCCGATCCTGGAGCGGCTCGACGAGCCCATCTCGCGCGCCGAGCACGTCACCGACTGGGCGATGGGACTCTTCCCCGTGCGGGTGTGGCGGCACTTCCTCGCCCGGAACGGGTTCCTGCTGACCGCGGGCATGAGCTACCAGTCGCTGTTCGCGGTGTTCGCGGCCATCTACATCGTCTTCGCCGTCGCCGGGCTGTGGCTCTTCAACGACCAGGACACGCTCGATGCGCTCTACGTGCTGATCAACACCTACGCCCCCGGCCTGGTCGGCGAGAACGGCATCATCACGCCCGAGGCGTTGCAGGAGGCCGCCAACTCGAGCACGAGCCTGTTCGGGTGGACGGGCGCGGTCGCCCTCGGCGGCCTGATCTGGACGGCCATCGGGTGGGTGACGTACTCGCGGATGGCGGTGCGGAGCATCTTCATGCTGCCCAAGGACCGTCGCGCATACCTGTACCTCAAGGCCCGCGACTTCGCGGCGGCGTTCCTGTTCGGCCTCGCCATCCTGCTCGCCGCCGTGCTCTCGATCGTCGCGACGGGCTTCCTCGACTGGCTGTTCGGCCTCGTCGGCGTCGACCTGAACTCCGAGTCGCCCGGCGTGAAGGTCGGCCTGCAGTTCGGCGCACTGCTCATCGTGTTCGTGATCGACACCCTCGCGCTCGCGGTCATGTTCCGGTTCCTCTCGGGGGCCGAGGTGCCGTGGCGTCGCATGTGGACGGGATCGCTGCTCGGCTCGGCCGCGCTCAGCGTGCTGCAGCTCATCGGCGGCTGGGTGCTCTCGTGGGCCGGCGGCAACCCGCTCCTGGCCACGTTCACGGTGATCGTCGCCCTGCTGCTGTGGTTCCGGATCGCGAGCATCATCATCCTCGTCGCCGGGGCGTGGATCGCCGTCGAGGCCGCCGATCGCAACGAGTCGCTCCGTCGCGTCACGGCGGAGGAGCTCGAGGCGGAACGACGCCAGCGGGAGTACGACGCGCTCGTCACGGCGGCTCGGGTGCGCGTGCGCGATGCGCTCCTCACGGCCGAGCACGTGCGGTGGTACGAGCGCCTCCAGGCGGGGCGCCGGCTGACCCGTGCGCGGCGCGACCTGGACGAGCTCGAGGCCTCGCCGCCGCCTCCGCCACCGGTCCGCTCGCACCCCTGGCGCAACGGCGGCCGCAACGGCGATCGCAGATCCTCGCGCTCGTGAGCGGGGCGCCGTCGGCGCGCGGCGAGGTCGGCGGGCTCGCCTAGGATCGAAGGCATGCCCGCCGACTCCCCGCTCAGGATCGCCAGCGCCAACGTCAACGGGGTCCGGGCGGCGTTCCGTCGCGGCATGGGCGACTGGCTCGCGTCGCGCGAGGTCGACATCCTCGCCCTGCAGGAGGTGCGCGCCTCGACCGACGACCTCGCCGGACTCCTCGGCGACGAGTGGAGCGTCCTCCACGAGCCCGCCACCGCGAAGGGCCGCGCCGGCGTCGCGATCGCGAGTCGCGCGAGCGCTCGGATCCACCGCGTCGAGCTGGGCGGGCATGAGCACGACACCGCGGGCCGCTGGCTCGAGGCCGACTACGAGGTCGGAGACCGGATCGTCACGGTCGTCAGCTGCTACGTGCCCTCGGGGGTGGCCGAGACCCCGAAGCAGGTCGAGAAGTACCACTTCCTCGACGCGATGAGCGATCGGATGTCGCAGCTCGCGACGCACGAGCTCGCGGTGGTCGTGGGCGACCTCAACATCGGCCATCGCACCCTCGACATCAAGAACTGGAAGGGCAACCGGAAGCACGCCGGGTTCCTGCCCGAGGAGCGCGCCTACCTCGACCGCTACGTCGGCGCCGAGGGCGACGACGACTACAACGCCGGCGGCGGATTCGGCTGGGTCGACCTCGGGCGCCGCTCCGCCGGCGAGGTCCCCGGCCCGTACACGTGGTGGTCCTGGCGCGGCCAGGCGTTCGACAACGACAGCGGGTGGCGCATCGACTACCAGCTCGCCACACCCGCACTCGCCGACGCGATGGTCTCCTATGCCGTCGACCGCGCCGAGGCGTACGCCGAGCGATGGTCCGACCACGCCCCAGTCGTCGTCGACTACGCCATCTGACACGCAAAGGACCCCCACCAACGATGAACACCGCACGCCCCGTCGTCTTCTCCGGCATGCAGCCGTCGGGCGACTCGCTCCACCTCGGCAACTACCTCGGTGCCCTGGTGAACTGGGTCGCGCTCCAGGACGACCACGACCCGATCTACTGCGTCGTCGACCTGCACGCGATCACCGTCCCGCAGGACCCGGAGACGCTGCGCGCGGCGACGCGGCGCACCGCCGCGCAGTACCTCGCGGCCGGCGTCGACCCCGAGCGCTCGACCCTGTTCGTGCAGTCGCACGTGCCGGCGCACGCCGAGCTCGCCTGGGTGCTGGGCACGATGACCGGCTTCGGCGAGGCCAGCCGGATGACGCAGTTCAAGGACAAGTCCTCGCGTTTCGGGGCCGAGTCGACCACCGTCGGCCTCTTCACCTACCCGGTGCTCATGGCCGCCGACATCCTGCTCTACGGCACGCACCTGGTTCCGGTCGGCGACGACCAGCGCCAGCACCTCGAGCTCTCGCGCGACCTCGCGGGCCGGTTCAACTCGCGGTACGGCGACACGTTCGTCGTCCCCGAGGCGATGATCCCGAAGGAGTCGGCCCGCATCTACGACCTGCAGGACCCGACGGCGAAGATGTCGAAGTCGGCCTCGAGCCCGAACGGCCTGATCAACCTGATGGATGACCCGAAGGTGATCGCGAAGCGCATCCGCAGCGCGGTCACCGACACCGAGCGCGAGATCCGGTACGACCCGAAGGCCAAGCCCGGCATTGCGAACCTGCTGGACATCTACGCGACCGTCACCGGCCGCTCCATCCCGGAGCTCGAGGCCGAGTACGAGGGCCGGGGCTACGGCGACCTGAAGAAGGACCTCGCCGAGGTCGTCGTCGATCGCGTGGCCCCGATCCGCGAGCGCACGCTGGAGCTGATGCAGGATCCGGCCGAGCTCGACCGCCTGCTCGGCATCGGCGCCGACAAGGCCGCCGAGCGCGCCGAGCGCACGCTCGCGACGGTGTACGACCGCGTCGGGTTCCTGCGCCGCCGGTGACGTCGAGCGGGTCGCACGGCGAGCGCGCCTCCGGCGGGCGGATCGAGGGGCGCCCGCTCGTGCTGTTCGACCTCGACGACACGCTCATGGCGCATCGCGAGGCGGTCGCGAGCGGCATCGTGCAGCACCTGCGCGATCGCGGCTACGACGCCGACGAGACAGCGGCGCAGCGGTTCTGGCACGAGCTCGAGGAACGGCACTACCACGCCTACCTCGCGGGCGAGCTCTCGTTCGAGGAGCAGCGACGGGCGCGCGCCGCCGAGTTCGCGCTCGCGCATGGCGACGCGATCGACGACGAGGCCGCGAGCGCGTGGTTCGCGCGCTACTTCGAGCGGTACCGCGAGGCGTGGCGCCTGCACGACGACGTCGAGCCGTCGCTCGACGCGCTGGAACGGGTGCTGCCAGGGGTGCGGTTCGGCGTCATCACGAACGGCGAACCCGACTTCCAGCTGGCCAAGCTCCGGCAGCTGGGGATCGGGGTCGGCGACGCCGGGAGGATGGCGCACCTGGTCGCTTCGGGCGCCGAGGGAACGACCAAGCCCGACGCCCGCATCTTCCGCGCCGCGGTGGCACGCTTCGCGCGCGATGGCGCGGTCTCGCGCGCCGCGTACGTCGGCGACCGGCTGCGCACCGACGCCATCGGAGCGGCCGAGGCGGGACTGTTCGGCGTGTGGCTCAATCGGTCGGGCGCGCGGCCCGTCCGCCCGGACGCGGAGGATGCCGCGGCGGCCGGCGTGCACGAGATCCGCACGCTGCACGAGCTCGCGCCGCTGCTCGCCGAGCGTCTCGCCTGACGGGGTGCGGAGGTGCCGGCGGATCGGCCGCAGACGGCGCGCGCCGGGGTGCCTTCCCGTGCACCCCGGCCCGCACCGTCCACTCACCCGTGCGAGTGAGCCGGCCTTCCGACCGCGTCAGCGGACGTCGTCGTCGACCCAGTCGAGGGTCTTCGTGACGGCCTTCTTCCAGTTGCGCACGAGGCGCCCCTGCTCGGCCTCGTCCATCGACGGTTCCCAGCGACGGTCCTCCTGCCAGTTCTTGGCGAGGTCGTCGAGGTCGGTCCAGAATCCGACGGCGAGGCCGGCCGCGTACGCGGCGCCGAGCGCGGTCGTCTCGGCGACGACCGGGCGCACCACGGGCACGCCGAGGACGTCGGCCTGGAACTGCAGCAGCGTGTCGTTGGCCGTCGCACCGCCGTCGACGCGGAGTTCCGTGAGGTCGATCCCCGCATCGGCGTTCACGGCCTCCACCACGTCGCGCGTCTGGAACGCGATCGCCTCGAGTGCCGCCCGCGCGATGTGCCCCTTGTTCACGTAGCGGGTCAGGCCCACGAGCGCGCCGCGCGCATCCGGACGCCAGTACGGGGCGAAGAGCCCCGAGAAGGCGGGCACGAAGTACGCGCCGCCGTTGTCCTCGACGGACTTCGCCAGCTCCTCGACCTCCGGTGCGCTCGAGATGATGCCGAGGTTGTCGCGCAGCCACTGCACGAGCGACCCCGTCACCGCGATCGAGCCCTCGAGGGCGTAGTGCACCGGCTGGTCGCCGAGCTTGTACCCGACGGTCGTGAGCAGCCCGTTCTTCGAGTGGACGATCTCCTCGCCCGTGTTGAAGATCAGGAAGTTGCCCGTGCCGTACGTGTTCTTCGCCTCGCCGGCGTCGAAGGCCGCCTGGCCGAAGGTCGCGGCCTGCTGGTCGCCGAGGATGCCCGCGATGGGCGTCTCGCGGAGCAGGCTGGAGGACCTGACGGTGCCGTAGACCTCCGAGGAGGACTTGATCTCCGGCATCATCGAGCGCGGCACCCCGAAGATGCCGAGGATCTCGTCGTCCCACTGCAGGGTCTCGAGGTCCATGAACATCGTGCGGCTCGCGTTGGTGACATCCGTCGCGTGCACGCCGCCGTCGACGCCGCCGGTGAGGTTCCAGAGCACCCACGTGTCGGTCGTGCCGAAGATCAGGTCGCCGGCCTCCGCCTTCTCGCGCGCGCCGTCGACGTTCTCGAGGATCCACACGATCTTGGTGCCCGAGAAGTAGGTCGCGAGCGGCAGGCCGACCGTGGCCTTGAAGCGCTCGACCCCGCCGTCGGCCGCGAGGCGGTCGACGATCGGCTGGGTGCGCGTGTCCTGCCAGACGATCGCGTTGTACACGGGCTCGCCCGTCGTGCGGTCCCACACGACCGCGGTCTCGCGCTGGTTGGTGATGCCCACCGCGGCGATGTCGTGCCGGGTCAGCTCGGCCTTGCCGAGGGCCTGGCCGATCACCTCACGGGTGTTGGCCCAGATCTCCTTGGGGTCGTGTTCGACCCAGCCCGCCTTGGGGAAGATCTGCTCGTGCTCGAGCTGCCCGGTCGAGACGATCGAGCCGTGCCGGTCGAAGATGATCGCGCGCGACGAGGTCGTGCCCTGGTCGATCGCGAGGACGTAGTCGGCCATCTGAGAACTCCGTTGCTGTCAGTGATGGATGGAGGTTGGGTGACGGGGCCGGATGCCGTGCTCAGCCGAGCACCGGCAGGGCGACGAGCGCGGCCCATCCGGCGAGGACCCCGCCGATGATGGGGCCGACGACGGGCACCCAGGAGTAGCTCCAGTCGCTGCCGCCCTTGCCCGCGATCGGCAGGATCGCGTGCGCGATGCGCGGGCCCAGGTCGCGGGCCGGGTTGATCGCGTAGCCGGTCGGGCCACCGAGGGAGGCGCCGATGCCGATGACCAGCAGCGCCACGGGCAGCGCGCCGAGCGCGGCCAGGCCCGAGGCGTCGCCGTTGCGGCCGAAGCCGATGACGACGAACACCAGCACGAACGTGCCGATGATCTCGGTCACGAGGTTCCACGCGTAGCTGCGGATCGCAGGACCGGTCGAGAACACCGCGAGCTTGGTCGCCGGCTCGGGCTCCTCGTCGAAGTGCTGCTTGTACGCGAGCCACGCGACCACCGCGCCGAGGATGGCGCCGATCAACTGCGCGCCGATGAAGGTGAGCACGCTCAGCACGTTGACCGCAACCGTCGTGCCCAGGTCCGCGTTGCCGAACTCGGTCGCGCCGTTGGCGACCAGTCCGAGGGTCACGGCCGGATTGATGTGCGCGCCCGAGGCGTAGCCCACGATGACGCCGGCGAAGACCGCGAGGCCCCAGCCGATGTTCACCATCAGGAATCCGCCATTGAAGCCCTTGTTCTTCGTGAGGGCGACGTTGGCGACGACGCCGCAGCCGAGCAGCACGAGCATGGCGGTGCCGACGAGTTCCGAGAGGAACAGCACTCCGAGATTGTCCACGTTGACCTTTCCGGGTTACGGGCGGCCCTGGCCGGACCGCCGCTTCCGGGCCGGGTTCAGCCGGCCCGGAAGAAACGTACCGGCGGAATCGGCCGATCACGCGGCGATCCCCA
The DNA here is from genome assembly GCF_040496015.1 of Agromyces litoreus. Lineage (NCBI taxonomy): Bacteria > Bacillati > Actinomycetota > Actinomycetes > Micrococcales > Microbacteriaceae > Agromyces > Agromyces litoreus. The sequence goes on along the minus strand of NZ_JBEPKA010000014.1, from coordinate 12,648 downwards.
TGCACATCCGTGCAGATTTCAGGGCGTCGCGATCTCCGCGACCTCGACGCCGTGGCGCTCGGCGAGCGCGGTGCGGGCGAGCCCGACCTCCTCTCGACGCGTGGCCGCATCCCAGCCGAGGACGTCGCCCACGACCTCCGCCAGTTCGTCGAGGAGCGGCGCGGTGACCGCGCCGGTGAAGGCGAGGCTCGTGCGACGCAGCAGGACGTCCACGAGGTGCACGACGCGCTCATTGGCGACGAGCCAGGCGATCTCCTCCCGGGAGTACCCGGGGGCATCCGCGAGCGGCGTCTCGGCGGCCTCCTCGACCGCACGGATGATCAGCTCGGCGCGCGTGCCGTAGCGCTCGAGCAGCACCTCGGCCCGGTCACGACCGACGCCGTCGCCGTGGCCCACGATCCAGACGAGCCGCGCGGAATCCGTCGTCGGGTAGCCGGCGCCGCCGCCGATCGGCAGGCCCTTCGTGGATCGGATCCGGTCCCGGCCGATCAGGCCGAGCACCTCGTCCGAGAGGTGCTCGGCGAGCGCACGGAACGTCGTCCACTTGCCGCCGACGAGGCTCAGGAGCGTGGTGCCCGGCCGCTCGGCGACCTCCGAGCGCTCGATCCGGTAATCGCGGCTCACGAACCCCGGCTGCGTGTCGTCGTGGCGCGGCAGCGGCCGCACGCCCGAGAAGCGGAAGACGATCTGCGACCGCTCCACGCGGACGTCGGGGAACACGTGCGCGATGAGGTCGAGGAAGTAGTCGACCTCCTCCTCGGTGCACACGGCGGGCTCGCGCATGTCGTGCTCGAGGTCGGTCGTGCCGACCATGACGCGCCCCTTGAGCGGGTAGATGAGCACGATGCGACCGTCCGAGTGCTCGAAGAAGATCTCGCGACCGCCGGTCGCCTCGAGCAGCTCGTCGTTGTCGAGCACGATGTGCGAGCCCTTGGTCCCGCCCATGTACCGGGTCGGGCGACCGAGCTGCGCGTTCGTGAGGTCGGTCCACGGGCCCGACGTGTTGACGACGGCCTCGGCGGCCAGGTCGAACTCGCCGCCCGTGACGGCGTCGCGCACGCGCACCCCGCGGGCGCCGAGCCCGATGGCCTCGAGCCGGTTCGCGGCCCGGGCGTTCGGCCCCGCGGCGAGCCCGTCGAACAGCACGTCGAGGGCGAGGCGCTCGGGGTCGTGCATGCTCGCGTCGTAGTAGGTCGCGGTGAACCTCACGTCGGCGTTCAGTGCGGGCAGTTCCTGCAGCGAGCGCGTGCGACCGAGGAAGCGATGGCGCGGCACCGCCCCGCCGTCGCGCGAGAAGGCGTCGTAGATCGTCAGGCCGGCCTTGATGAGCGCGGCGCCGCGCTCGGAGGGCTTGCCCTGCCGATGGGTGAGGAAGCGCAGCGGCGCCGAGAGGATGCCCGAGAAGGTCGAGAAGATCGGCACGGTCGTCTGCAGCGGCCGGACGTAGTGCGGCGCGATCCTGAGGAGCCCGTTGCGCTCCTGCACCGATTCCCTCACGAGGCGGAACTCGCCGTTCTCGAGGTAGCGGATGCCGCCGTGGATCATGTGGCTGGACGCGGCCGACGCCCCGGCCACGAAGTCGTCGCGCTCGACGAGCACGACGTCGACGCCCTGGAGGGCGAGGTCGCGGAAGGTCGCGAGGCCGTTGATGCCGCCGCCGATGATCACGACCTCGGCCGTCGGGCGCGCTCGGAGCGCGGCGATCTCGGGGCGGGTGCCGTCGGCGGGAGTGGCGGGGTTCGTCGGCGAGGTGGTGGGCGACATCGCTGTCCTTTCGAGCTGGTCCCGGCGGGTTGCGGTGCGCCCCCCGCGTGTGGATGAATACATCGTGGCAGTGATGCACATCCTTGCAAGTCATATGCACATACGTGCAGGACGGAGTCCCCCATGGTCGTGACGGATGCCGCGGGGGCAGCGGGCCCCGACGAGATGCCCACGGGCAAGACCCGCGACGCCCTGCGCGCAGCCCACCTGTACTACCTGCAGGACCTCACGATGGAGGCCATCGCCCGGGAGCTGCACACCTCCAGGTCGTCGGTCTCCCGCCTGCTCAGTCATGCCCGGGCGACGGGACTGGTCGAGATCTCCATCCACTCGCCCCTCGACCTGCCGAGCCGGCTCGAGCAGGAGATCCTCGAGCGCCACGAGGTCGCCGCGCACGTCGTGCCCGTGCCCGATCACGCCAGCGACGTCGACCGGCTCGAGCGCGTCGCCCTCTCGGCTGCACGGATTCTCACTCGGTTCATCGACTCCAACCAGGCCATCGGCGTCGCCTGGGGGTCGACGATGAGCGCCATGAGCCGGCACCTCACCCCGAAGGCCACGCACAACTCCGAGATCGTGCAGCTGAACGGCGCCGGCAACCTGCGCACCACCGGGATCCTGTACGCGTCCGAGCTGCTGCGTCGCTTCGGCGACGCGTTCGGGGCACGGGTGCAGCAGTTCCCCGTGCCGGCGTTCTTCGACGACCCCGCGACCAAGCAGGCGTTCTGGCGCGAACGCAGCACCCGGCGCCTGCTCGACCTGCAGGCGTCCCTGGACGTCGCGATCTTCGGCATCGGCTCGCCGTTCGCCGAGGTGCCGAGCCACGTGTACCAGGGCGGGTACCTGGAGCGCGCGGACTACGAGGCGCTCAGCCGGGACGGCGTCGTCGGGGACGTCGCCACCGTGTTCTACCGGCAGGACGGCTCCACCGACGGCATCGCCCTGAACGAGCGCGCCACCGGTCCCGACTTCACGACGCTCCGGCACGCCCCGCGCCGGATCTGCGTCGTGAGCGGCAGGGCGAAGTTGCCCGGACTCGAGGGCGCCCTCGCGGCCGGCCTGATCACCGACCTCATCGTCGACGAGGGCACCGCGCGCCGGCTCGTGGAGGACGCTCCGGCCGCGTGATCGATCGCGACCGGTTCGTGATCCCGTCCGGCCGGCGCGCCGGGGTAGCCTGACCCGGGCGCTCGCTCGAGCCGCCCGCCGAAAGGAACACCCGTGCACGACTTCACCACCGACGACGAGCGGCGCGACGGCGCAGAGACCCCCGCGGCCGAGGCACGCGCCGCCTCGAGGCGCGGACGTGGACGCGCGGTGGCGGCCGGCCTCGCGATCACGGCGGTGATCGCCGCGTGGGCGGTCGGACACCAGGCTCTCGCCGCCGCCGCGCACGCGGAGCTCTGGCCCGCCTGGGTCGAGAGCGACGGTCGCTACGTGAAGTCGGTCACGGACTACCGCTCGACGGCGGAGCGCGGCCTGAGCGCGATCCGGCGCGGCGACGCGCTGCTCGGCATCGCGGCAGGGGACCTCGTCGACCCCGCCGACGTCGAGGCGCTCGAAGCCGAACTGGCGCTCGCGCAGTCGGTGATCGAGGACCGCCCCGCCGGCCCGGGGATCGCCGCGCTCGGATCGCCCGACCGGTTCGCACCCGCCTGGGAGCGGTACTCGGACGCCTGGCGGATGCTCGGGCTCATCCCCGAGCGCGCCGAAGCGGCCGAGCGCATCGACGACGCCCGCGACCGGGTCGCCGAACGCACGGTGGCGCTGGCCGACGCCTCGGAGCGCCTCGTCGCCGGAACCGAGGCCCGTGCGCTCGACGTGCTCGCCGCGAGCCCGTCGGCGACGCACCGCGCCCGGTTCGAGCTCGAGCAGGCCATCGACGGGCTCCGGCGCTCGTCCACGATCTCCTCGGGCAGCGGAGACCGCTACGAGGAGCTGGCGAACGCGGTCGACGAGGTCCGCGCCTCGAACGACGCCGAGCTCGCGCGCCTGGCCGAGCATCCCGTGCGCGCGGAGATCGAGGACTTCGCCCGATCCATCTCGTTCGACGTGCCGTTCGACACCGAGTGGGCCGACGAGGTCGGCGGCTACTCCAGTGCCGAGTACTACTCCGGCACCGTCGAGTTCCCCCAGGACGGCGCGAGTTGGGGCCTGATGTCCCTCACGTTCAGCATCGAGGACGCCTGGTCGTGGGACGAGAACGCGAAGGCGGTCGTCGTGCACGAGGTCGGCCACCTGCAGGCGCTACGCGAGGAGTGCCTCGCGATCCTGACCGGAGACCAGTTCGCGGGCGACCACGAGACGTGGGCGACCGCGTGGGCGATCTCGATGGGATACGACCTGCCGGGCGCGGGCATCGAGCCCTACGGCCGGCCGACCGACGCGCAGGTCGCGGCCGCCGAGGGCTGCCGCTGAGCCCTGACGGACTGCCGTCCGGGGCGGTCCGCCGGGGCCGCCCGAGGCCCGTCGGGCCGGGGAATACCGGACGCCCTCGCGCGTTGTCCTAGAATCGAGACACAACGTGCTCCGGGGTCGGTGCAAGTCCGAACCGGCGGTGAAAGTCCGCGAGCCGCGAGCGCGTGACCGTCCGGTCGCGCGCGAACGGTTGAACCGGTGGAACTCCGGTACCGACGGTGAAAGTCCGGATGGGAGGCAGCACGGGTCGGCGGCGCCCTGCGCGGTCGACGGATCCGGCGCTGCCGGGACGCCCCGGAGCCTGGAAGGCAGGCGACAGGCGATGACCACGGTCACGCGAGCGGCGACCGATGCCGCTGCGATGCGCCGAGCGCTCGGGCTGGCCGAACGCGGACCGGCGAGGGGCGTGAATCCCCGGGTGGGCTGCGTCATCCTCTCCCCCGCGGGCGACGTGCTCGCCGAGGGCTGGCACCGCGGCGCCGGGACCCCGCACGCCGAGGTCGACGCGCTCGCGAAGGTCGGAGACGACGGGGCGCGCGGTGCGACGGCGGTGGTGACCCTCGAGCCGTGCAACCACACCGGGAGGACCGGCCCGTGCTCGGCGGCGCTGATCGACGCGGGGATCGCCCGCGTGGTGTACGCGGTCGACGATCCGGGTCGGCACTCGGCCGGCGGGGCGCGCACGCTCCGCGATGCGGGCGTGGAGGTGACCTCGGGCGTGCTCGCGGACGAGGTCGAGGCGTTCCTCGAGGACTGGCTGTTCGCGGCGCGCGAGCGGCGGCCGCGCATCACCGTCAAGTGGGCGTCGAGCCTCGACGGACGCGCCGCCGCAGCCGACGGCACGAGCCGGTGGATCACCGGCCCCCACGCGCGCGCCGACGTGCACCGCCGCCGCGCGGCGGCGGACGCGATCGCCGTCGGCACCGGCACCGTCCTCGCCGACGACCCCGCGCTCACGGCGCGGGACGACGACGGCGCGCTCCTCGGACACCAGCCGATCCCGGTCGTCTTCGGGCGACGGCCCATCCCGGTCGGCGCCGCGCTCCTGCGCCATCCGCACGAGCCGGTGGTGCTCGCGGGCGCCGACCTCGCCGACGACCTCGAGCAGCTGCAGCGGCGCGGCATCCGGTCGTTGTTCGTCGAGGGCGGCCCGACGCTCGCGAGCGCGTTCCTCGCGGCCGGGTTCGCCGACGACCTGCTCGTGTACCTCGCCCCCGCCCTCATCGGCGGGCCGCGCACGGCGATCGGCGACCTCGGGGTCGCCACGATCTCCGACGCGCTGCGACTGCACCTCACCGACGTGGTGCGGCTCGGCGACGACCTGCTCGTCGTCGCCCGGCCCGTGCACCCCGAGACCGACACCCGAGAGAGGGCCTGACACATGTTCACCGGAATCATCGAGGAACTCGGCGAGGTCACGCGCGTCGAACCGCGCGCGGACGTCGTGCGCGTCACCGTGCGCGGGCCGAAGGTCGTCGAGGGCGTGCACCACGGCGACTCGATCGCGGTCTCCGGCGTGTGCCTGACCGTGGTCGACGCCGACGCCGAGTCGTTCAGCGCCGACGTCATGGCGCAGACGCTCGCGATGTCGACGCTCGACGCGGTGGCCGAGGGCCGGCGCGTCAACCTCGAGCGCGCGGCGCTCGTCGGCGACCGCCTGGGCGGTCACATCGTGCAGGGACACGTCGACGGGACCGCCGAGGTGTTGCAGGTCACGCCCGGTGAGGCGTGGAGCGTCGTCCGGTTCTCACTCCCGGCACCGCTCGCGGCCCTCGTCGTCGACAAGGGCTCGATCGCGGTCGACGGCGTCTCACTCACCGTGAGCGCGCTCGGCGACGACCCGGACGGATCGTGGTTCGAGGTCTCGCTCATCCCCGAGACGCTCGCGGCGACGACGCTCGGCTCGCTCGGACCGGGCGATCGCGTCAACCTCGAGACCGACGTGCTCGCACGCCACGTGCAGCGGATGCTGCGCCTGGACGCGCACCGCGCACTGCCCTCGTCGCTCGCCGAGCCGGGCGGTCCGGAGTGGGAGGTGGGCGCCGGCGACCCGGCGTCGATCGGATTCGGAGGAGACCGATGAGCCTGGCGACGATCCCAGAGGTCCTGGCGGCGCTCCGCGCGGGCACGCCCGTGATCGTGGCAGACGACGAGGCGCGCGAGAACGAGGGCGACGCCATCATGGCGGCCGAGTTCGCCACGCGCGAGTGGATCGCGTGGATGGTCCGCAACACGAGCGGCTACCTCTGCGCGCCGATGCCCAACACCGTGGCGGACCGCCTCGGCCTTCCCCTCATGGTCGAGCGCAACGAAGACGCGCGAGGGACCGCCTACACCGTGTCCGTCGACGCGGCGGACCGCACGTCGACCGGGATCTCCGCATCCGACCGGGCCCACACGCTCCGGGTGCTCGCGGACCCGGGCTCCACGCCCGACCGACTCATCCGGCCCGGCCACATCCTTCCGCTGCGCGCCGTCGACGGCGGCGTGCGCGAACGCGGCGGGCACACCGAGGCCGCCGTCGACCTCATGCGACTCGCGGGGCTCTCCCCCGTCGGCGTGATCGGCGAACTCGTCGCCGACGACGGCGAGATGATGCGGCTGCCCGGCCTCATCGAGCTCGGCGAGCGCGAGGGCCTGCCGGTCACGACCGTGGCGGCGCTCGTCGACTGGCTGCGCGAGCACCACGACGGCCACGACCTGGCGCAGGGCGAGTCCCCGACGCCGATCGACGAGTCCCCGCGCGTGCGCTTCGAGGTCGAGACGAACCTGCCGACCGTGCACGGCACGTTCCGCGTCCGCGCCTACCGCGACAACAACACGGGTGCCGACCACCTGGCGATCATCGCCGGCGACCCGGCCTCCGACCCGGCGGGCGCGATCGCGCGGGTGCACTCCGAGTGCCTCACGGGCGAGGCGATCGGCTCGCTCAAGTGCGAGTGCGGACCGCAGCTCGACACGGCCCTCGCGACGATCGCCGAGCGCGGCGGGGTCGTGGTCTACCTCCGCGGCCACGAGGGCCGCGGCATCGGGCTGATCAACAAGCTGCGTGCGTACCGCCTGCAGGAGGGCGGACTCGACACGCTCGACGCGAACCTGGCGCTCGGCCTGCCGATCGACGCGCGCGACTACACTGCGGCGAGCGCCATCCTCGACGACCTGGGCGTCGATCGGGTGCGGCTGCTGACGAACAACCCGGAGAAGGTGCGCCAGCTCGAGGCGCACGGCATCCGGGTCGCCGACCGGATCCCGCTCGTCGTGGGCGTCGGCGCGGTGAACCACGAGTACCTCGAGACCAAGCGGACCCGCATGGGCCACGCCATCGACGACGCGCAGCTGACCGATGCGGCTGCGGACGAACTCCTGAGAGGACATGCATCATGAGCGGAGCCGGATCCCCTGAACTCGAGGTCGACGGCCGCGGCCTGCGCGTCGTCGTCGTCGCCGGAAGCTGGCACGACGAGATCACCAACGGCCTGATCGCGGGCGCCACGCGCACGCTCGAGGCGGCCGGCGCCGACTACGACCTCGTGCGCGTGCCCGGCAGCTTCGAGCTGCCGGTCGCCGCGAAGGCGGCCCTCGACGCCGGAGCCGACGCCGTCGTGGCGCTCGGCGTGATCATCCGCGGCGGCACGCCGCACTTCGAGTACGTCTCGTCGGCCGCGACCGACGGCCTCACGCGCGTCGCGCTGGACACCGGCAAGCCGGTGGGCTTCGGCGTGCTCACGCTCGACGACGAGCAGCAGGGCCTCGACCGGGCGGGACTGCCGGGATCGAAGGAGGACAAGGGGCGGGAGGCCAGCGAGGCCGCGATCGTCACCGCGCGGCTGCTGGCGCGCCTGCGCGGCTGAGTCGCCGTCGTCGAGAGCGGAGCCATCCGGTCGCGCGGCCCCACGCCCACCACACGGCGAGGCCGAGGGCGAAGGAGGCGACGATCGCCAGCGGCGGCGACACCTCCTCGACCTGCGGGTACACCTGCCAGTGCGTGAGGTAGACGAACATCGACGCCGACGCCACGGTGCCGAGGGCACCGGCGATCGCCGCGGGAACCGGGATGCTGCGGGCCCAGACCAGCAGCAGGATGCCGCCGAGCACGATGCCCTCCCGCACCGGTTCGCCGAAGAAGCCGGGGATGGTCGCGACGGCGACGAGCGTCGCGACCACGCGACGCCGGGTCGTGTCGGACCGCGCGACCAGCCAGCCGAGCGCGATGAGCCACGCGATGGCCGGGAGCGCGTAGCGCATCGGCGACAAGGGCGTGATCCCGCCCGACACGACGTAGCGCAGCACGAGCGCGGCGCCGAGCGCGACCGCGGCGAACGCGTACGGGTGGCGCCGCTCGAGGGCGTCGGCCCGGGGGATCGCGAACACGGCGGCGAGCACGGCGATCGACCAGACGAGCGCCTCGAGGAACCAGAAGCGCCACTGGTCGCTCCACGCCTCGGCGCCCGGCACCAGCCAGTTCGACAGCAGCACCGTGGTCGGGTCGTAGCTGCGGGCGATGAGCGCGACCCCGCCGATCCAGAGGACCGCCGGCACGGCGATCGCGCCCACGCTCCGGAGCAGGCCGCGCACGCGCGCACGACGAGCGCTCCCGGCGTCGCCCGCCCGGGGCACGCCGCCCGACAGGCGGAACCGCGCGAGGTTGAAGCCGGCGACCGCGAGCAGCAGGTGCGCCCCGCCCTTGAGCTGGACGACGTCGGCGTGCGTCGCGACGACGAGCACGATCGCGACGGCGCGCAGCACGACGGAGGTCTCGAGGCGTGCCCAGCGCCGGCGCGCCCGACCCGCCGGCACGGCGGGCGGCGCATCGCCCTCGACCCGCGGGCCCCGGCCGGCATGGACGGGCGCTTCCGCGGACGCGGGCTCCGGCGCCGCGCGGAGGGTGCCGCCCGCGCGCTCGCTGCCGAGGGCCGCCAGGTCGCGGATGGTGCGACCGGGCCAGTCCGTCGGCAGCTCGCCGATGCGCTCCTCGAGCCGGATGGCGAGCTCGACGTAGTTCAGCGAGTCGCCGTCGAGGGAGCCGAAGGTGTCATCCGCCGTGGCGTCCGGCCGGCCGAGCAGCTCGGCGAAGAGGTCGCGCAGGTCGGCCGTCGCCTCGCCCGCGGACGTCGCGGACGCGGGCCGCGCGGCGTCCGGCGCGGCCGGGGACGCGGCGCCGGCCAGGAGTGCGGCGTGCGCCCGCAGCGCGGCGTGGTCGGGCTTGCCGTTGGAGGTACGTGGGAACTCGGCGATGACGCGGACGTCGAACGCGCGGCCGGGCAGGCCCGTGTGCGCGGCGATCGTGCCCCGGGCCGCCGCGACGAGGCGGTCGTGGGCGACGAAGGCGACGAGCCGCTCGTCGAGCGCCACGGTGCGGGCCTCGATGCCGTCCTCGGCGAGGCGACGCTCGATCCGGTCGAGGTCGAGCCGCAGGCCGTAGCTCTTGACGAAGCGGCTGAGGCGTCCCGTGAGCTCCAGCAGGCCGTCGGGCCGCCGCCGGGCGAGGTCGCCGGTGCGCAACTCGTCCAGCTCCGCCCCGCGCGCGAGGTCCGCCGGCGTCTCGGCGTAGCCCATCATGACGTTCGGGCCGGCGTAGACGAGCTCGCCCTCGCCCCCGCCTTCGCCGACGGACTCGTCGATGCGGAACGACCCTCCCGGGACGGGCACGCCGATCGCGCCGGCCGCGGACTCGGCGAGCGCGGGCGGCAGGTACGCCATCCGCGCCGTCGCCTCGGTCTGGCCGTACATGACGAACAGCTCGAACCCGCGTTCGCGCCCCAGGCCGGCGAGGGCGCGCACGCGCTCGGGCGCGAGGCGTCCACCGGCCTGGGTGACGTAGCGGAGGTCGGGCAGCTCGCGGCTCGCGAAGTCGGTCGCCTCGAGCAGCTCGTAGGTGTAGGGCACGCCGGCGAACGACGTGGCCCCGAGCTCGGCGAACTCGTCCCAGAACTCGGGCTCGACGACCGAGCGGTCGGTGAGCAGCAGGCTCCCGCCCGCGACGAGGTGGCTGTTCACGACGGACAATCCGTAGCAGTACGCCGGCGGGAGCGTCGTGGCGGCCCGATCGGCGGGAGTGAGGGCGAGGTACTGCGCGATGCTGCGCGCGTTCGCGAGCACGTTGGCACGGGACAGCCGAACGAGCTTGGGCGACCCGGTGGACCCGGACGTGCTGGCGAGCAGTGCGAGCTCCGGATGGAACTCGTGCGCGCTGCCGGGTCCGGCGTCCGCGATCTCGACGCCCGACTCGTCCGCGTGCGCGACGACGTCGGGCAGGTAGCCGGCGACGAGTGCGTCGCGCGCCGCCGAGTCGAGCCCCGGCGGAAGCACGAGCACCGGGTGACCCGCGGCGAGCGCGGCGAGGTACGTGACCACGCTCTCGACCGTGTTCGATCCGGAGAGGAACACCAGGCGCCGCCCGCCGCCGAGGGCGATGCGCCGCTCGTCGACCCGGGCCCGCAGCTCGGCGTAGTCGACCTGCGCCTCCGGCGTGACCAGCGCGGGTGCACCGGGGTCGCCGCCGAGCAGGTCGAGCGCGGGCTCGGTCCTGGTCAGGAGCATCGGCATGGCGGGATCCGGGAGGTCGCGGGTGGATCGGTGCCCGTCGCGATCGACGGGAAGGTAAGGCTTACCTTACGCGAAGGGACCGGCGGCGTCGAAATCGGACGATCGGCTCCCCTCGGGCGCGCGGCGGCTCCGGCGCGCACCCGTGCCCGGTCCCACGAGCGTGCAGACCGGCATAGCATGAGGCCCATGCCAGCCGCCGCCGTCCCCGCCCTCAGGGTGGCGGACCGCGTGCGCGCAGCGGTCGAGGCAGGGCGACCCGTGCTCGCCCTCGAGTCGACCATCCTGACGCACGGACTGCCGAGCCCGCGCAACCTCGAGGTCGGGCTGGCGACCGAGGCCGCCGTGCGGCGTACCGGGGTGGAGCCGGCGACGATCGGCGTCGTCGGCGGCGTCGCGACGGTGGGCCTGGACGAGCACGAGATCGAGCGGCTGTGCACCGCCCGGGGCGTGGCGAAGGCGAGCACGCGCGACCTGCCCGTGGCGCGCGCGGCCGGGCTCGACGCGGGCACGACCGTCGCCGCGACCGCGTGGCTCGCGCACCGCGCCGGCATCCGCGTCTTCTCGACGGGCGGGCTCGGCGGCGTGCACCGCGGCGCGGGCGCGACGTTCGACGAGTCGGCCGATCTCCCCGCACTCGCCGCGACGCCGATCGTGGTCGTCAGCGCCGGGGTGAAGTCGATCCTCGACGTCGGCGCGACCCTCGAACGCCTCGAGACGCTCGGCATCACCGTCGTCGGCTACCGGACCGACCGCTTCCCGGGATTCACGCTCGCCGACTCGGGCTTCCCGGTGCCGTCGCGTGTCGACTCGGCGGCGGAGGCCGCCGCGGTGGCGCTCGCCCGCGACGAACTCGGGCTCGACGCCGCCGTCCTCGTCGCCAACCCGGTGCCCGAGTCCGAGCAGCTCGACCCGGAACTGCACGACCGGGTGCTCGCCGAGGCGCTGGCCGCGGCGGAGGCCGGCGGCGTCACCGGCCATGACACGACCCCGTTCCTGCTCGACTTCGTGCAGCGGGCGACCGGCGGGCGCAGCCTCGAGGCGAACCTCGCCGTCTACCGCGGGAACGCCCGGCTCGGTGCGGAGATCGCGCGTGCACTCGCCGGCTGAGTCGGGCGCGCTCGTCGTCGTCGGCGACCTCCTCGAGGACATCGTCGTCTGGGCGACCGAGCCCATCCGCGCGGCCACGGACTCCGCGGCGCAGGTGTTCCGTTCCCGAGGGGGCAGCGCCGCGAACGTCGCCGCCCATGCCGCGTCGCGCACGCCGACGCGGTTCATCGGGCGCGTCGGCGACGATGCCGCGGGCGTCGCGCTCGTGACGGCGCTGGCCGCGGCCGGCGTCGACGTGCGCGTCCAGCGCGCCGGGCGCACGGGCGCGGTCGTGGTCGTCGTCGCGCCCGACGGCGAGCGCACCATGTTCCCCGACCGCGCGTCGGCGGCCGACCTCGCCGAGGTCGAGCCCGGCTGGCTCGACGGGATCGCCTGGCTGCACCTGCCCTGCTACGGCCTCGAGCACGAGCCCATGCGGAGCGAGCTGCACCGGCTCGCGGCGCTCGCCGGGCGCCGCGGCGCGCGCAGCTCGGTCGACGCCTCCTCGACCGGGCTGATCGAGGGCCTCGGCGTCGAGCGGGTCCGGGGCTGGATCGCCGACCTCGCGCCGGACGTGCTCTTCGCGAACGGGAGCGAGGCGGCGCTGCTCGGCATCGCCGGCGGCGGCGACGCGGCCGTCCCGCTCGCGGGAACCGTGGTGATCAAGCACGGACCGGACCCGACGGAGGTATACGAGACCGGCGAGCTCGCCGCCCGGGTCCCGGTTCCGCCGGTCGCGGGGGTCCGCGACCTCACCGGTGCGGGCGACGCGTTCGCGGCGGGTTGGCTCGCGGCCAGGATCGGCGGGGCGGATGCCACGGCGGCCTGCGTCGC